>CAZERY010000014.1:0-30837 GCA_964514915.1 uncultured Hymenobacter sp. | reverse complement strand
GCGGCACCACGCCGCTGGCCAGGGTATTCTTATAAAAGATGTCGGCGTAGCCGCCCAGGCTAACGACGCCCTCCTGGATGCGGGCGCCGCCCGAGTCGTTGAGGCCAATAACCGGCGCGCCGTTCTTCATGGCCAAATCCATGATTTTAACGATTTTTTCGGCGTGCGTTTCGCTCAGCGAGCCGCCAAAAACTGTGAAATCCTGGGAGAAAACGTACACCAGCCGGCCGTGCACGGTGCCGTAGCCGGTTACCACGCCATCGCCGAGGTAGTGTTCTTTGTCGAGGCCAAAGTCCGTGGCGCGGTGCGTTACAAATTTGCCGATTTCCTCAAAAGAGCCCTCATCGAGCAGTAGATCAAGGCGTTCGCGGGCGGTGAGCTTGCCTTTCTGGTGCTGGGCATCGATGCGGGTCTGGCCACCGCCGAGCAGGGCTTCCTGGTTTTTGGCGGCTAGCAGCTCGGTTTTGGCGAGAGTTGGGTGGGCGGCTACGTGGGGGTCGGCCATCGGGGAGGGCAGGAGGTTGAGGAAGGTGGGCGTAAAGCCCAAATGTAGCGCGGACTTGGTAGTCCGCACCCGAAGGATGATGGGGTAGCTGGCATGGCTGCGGACTACGAAAGTCGGCGCTGCTTATTCCCAGCCCAGGTCAGCATTAATGGGCGGAGTGGGGTCGAGCGATTTCCACAGGTACTTGCAGGCCAGCGTGCGGTAGGGCCGCCACGGCTCAGCGATAAGGAGCATTTTCTGCTGCAAGGCGCGGCCGGTTTCTTCCAGGTTGTAGAGCCGGCGCATCGCATTCTGGATTCCCAAATCACCCTCGCTAAATACGTCGGGCTGGTCGAGGGCAAACATTTGCAGCATTTGGGCCGTCCAGCGGCCCACGCCCCGAATGGCGGTAAGGTGCTTCGTGAAAGCCTCTTCCTCCAATTGGCTCAAGTGCTCGTAGTCGAGCAGCCCGCGCTCCTGGTAAGCAGCGATGGCCTGGAGGTAGCCGGCTTTCTGGCGCGACAAGCCCGCCTCGCGCAGCTCCTCTTCACTGAGACGCAGCACCTCGCGGGGCTCGGGGTAGCCATCGGGCCGAAAAAGCGCCGTAAAGCGCCGCCAAATAGCCGCCGCTGCCTTGGTCGAAATCTGTTGGCTGACAATAGCGCGCAGCAGCGCCAGGTATAGATCTTCGTGGGCGGCGGGCCGCACTGGGCCGGGCACCCGGGCGATGGCTTGGGCCAGCAGCGGGTCGGCCTGCGTGAGGTGAGCCAGGCCGGCGGCGTGCCAGTGCGGCACTGGGTCGGTAGGAAGGAAATCAGACATAGGAGGTGCTTGGCGAAAGTCGAGGCTGTAAGTGAGCGCTACAACAGTAGCGAGCGCGCCACCGGTTGCGTTCGGGCATGAGCGCACTGGCGCAGCCAAGCGGTATGCTCAATAGCTACTTACTTTGAAAGTGGCAATGAGGAATTAAAAATTTTGACAGTCAAAATTTTAATTCCTCATTTTCAACTCCCTTAAAACCTGGGCCTCAACTCCGAAAACGCGCTATTTAAAAGCTAGTGTGGGTAAGGCGGCCGCCACGCGCTCCAGCATTGCATCATCCATGTCGAGGTGCGTCACAAAGCGTATCCAGCTGCCCCCAAATCCGCTCGCCCGGATGCCTACGGCTTCGAGCTGGGCTAAGAAGTCGGCTACCGTCAGGCGGCTCTCATCGAGGCGGAAGAGCAGCAGGTTGGTTTCGGGCGCCAGAATCTCGGCCACGTACGGCAACGGGCGCAGCACCTCGGCCAGGCGGGCCGCGCGGTGGTGGTCATCGGCCAGGCGCGCCACGTGATGTTCGAGAGCATACAGCCCGGCCGCTGCCAGGTAGCCCGCCTGCCGCCAGCCCCCGCCAAATAGCTTGCGCAGCCGCTTGCAGCCGGTAATAAACGCTTGCGAGCCCAGCAGCACTGACCCCACCGGCGCCCCAAGCCCCTTGCTCAGGCACACCGAAATAGAGTCGAACAACCGGCCGTAGTCCTCGCTACGTTGGCCGGTAGCTACCAGCGCGTTGAAAATGCGCGCGCCATCGAGGTGCAGTGCCAGGCCGTGCTGCTTGGTAATGGCCGCAATAGCTTCCAGCTCACCCCAGCTGTAGCAACTGCCGCCGCCGCGGTTGTGTGTGTTTTCGAGGCACACGAGCCGCGTAGTAGGGTAGTGCACATTGCCTACGGGCCGGATGGCGCTCGCTACTTGGCTAGCCGTGAGGCGGCCCCGGTCGCCGGGCAGCAGGGCCACCGATGCCCGGGCGTGGTGCGCAATGCCGCCCACTTCCCACAAGTACACGTGGGCCGTGGCCTCGCAAATAACTTCGGACAAAGGCGGGCAGTGCGCCAGAATGGCAATTTGATTGGTCATCGTGCCTGAGGGGCAGAACAGTCCCGCTTCCAAGCCGAAGCGTGCCGCCAGGTTTTCTTCGAGCTGGCGCACGGTGGGGTCTTCTTCATACACGTCGTCGCCGACTGGGGCCGCCTGCATGGCGGCTAGCATAGCCGGAGTAGGGCGCGTGACGGTGTCGGAGCGGAGGTCGATACTATTCATGTAAACGGTTAGCTAGTAGCGGTTAGCGGTTGGTTTCTACGGTACTGCTGTTGCTCAACACGAGCCAGCAGCTAGTAGCTAATAGCCAACAGCTTGAAATAAGGTTTGGGATTTCAAAAGTAAAGCCTTATTTTTGCCCCTCATTTGCCAGAACTCTCATTTCCCCGGAAATCATGTCCGTTACCCGTCTAAAGCGCAAGCACCGCAAAAACATTGCCCGTGCCAATAATGAAACGCGCAAAATCAAGAACTTGCTGCGTACGCCCGTGCTGAAAAACGTGGACCTGGACGAGCTCAAATCTCGCTTCGGTCAGTCGGCGCCCGCCCCGGCCACCGACGGGAAAAAAAAGCCTGAGCCTGAGGTAAAGTCGGAGGGCTTGCTTGAGAAAGTAGCCCACGCTGCTTCGGCCGCTGCCGATAAGATGAAGCAGGTTGCTAGCGATGCCGCCGAGGTGGTAACGCACACCAGTGCTTTCGAAGCCGTGCAGGAAGCTGCTCACAACCTGGTAGAAGGTGCCAAGCACGTACTGGAAAACCAAGATCCGGAAGCCAACCAGGCCACCGAAGCTAATCAAACCGGCACCACCGGCTTTGATGCTGCCGAGGCAGTAACCAAGCCCGTAAACGAAGACGGCCAGGCTGGTGAACATCCCAAGCCTGAAATCGCCCTCTAAGGCGCCCATCCTCCTACTAAAAAGCGTCCTGCCTATCCGACAGGACGCTTTTTTTATGAATAAGTGAAATAATAAGAGATTGCGGCTAGCCGATGCCGATGCGCTGGCCAAGCTCTACCACCTGCATATCGACTACCTTACCCCGGTCGATGCCAAAGCGCAATAGCGTACGCACCTTGTGGAAGCCGTGCCGCCCGGCTGCCCCCGGATTGAGGTACAGCAGATTTAGCTTGGCATCGGGCATGACGCGCAACGTGTGCGAGTGGCCCGCTACGAATAACCCGGGCCGCACCTGGAGCAACAGCTGGCGGGCAGCTGGGGCGTAGTGCCCTGGGTAACCCCCGATGTGCGTCATGAGCACCCGCAGGCCTTCCACCTCAAAATCTTGCACTAGCGGCTCCGTGCCACGGATTTCAAGCCCGTCGATGTTGCCATACACGCCCCGAAACACCGGGGCTATCCCCGCTAGCTCCATCAGTACCTCGGCCGAGCCGAAGTCGCCAGCGTGCCAGACTTCATCGACGCCTTGTAAATGATGGACAATTCGATGGTCGAAGTGGCCGTGAGTATCCGAAAGTAAACCGATTCGCGTCATAGATTACAAAGATGCGACTGGCGTGGAAAAGCAAGCGGCGTGTATCTTGCGGCGCTGCCCGCCGTATGGGGCAACAGTAGGACGTGGTTACTGCCAGGTTCTGCTTTTTCATCTCCGAACTATTTCCGATGAACGTTTTCATCAACGACGTCCCGCTGATTATTAAAAAGCTCAGTGAGAAGGTATACAAGCATAAATACGACCTCGTGCTCGGGGCCGACGACGACTTCACCAGCAAAGATCTGGTGGGCGATGTGCTGGTGCGCGACGCTACACCGGCTTTTCTCGACCGCCTGCTCCGGCTGATGGAAGTGAAAAAGCTGAAAAAGCTGAAAACGCTGACCATGCTGGTGCGCAAGAAGAAACATCTTATTCTGCACCTCAAAGACCAGTTTAAGATTGCAAAAGCTGCCGGCGGCCTGGTAGTAAAGGGAGGACAGGTCTTGATGATTTATCGCCTCGGCAAATGGGACTTGCCCAAGGGCAAGCTCAATAAGGACGAGGATGTGGCTCTCGGCGCCATCCGCGAAGTAGAGGAGGAGTGCAACATTAAAGTGGAGCTGGGGGAAGAGCTGCCTAGCACGTGGCATTCTTACGCCTATAAGGGCAATAAAATGCTCAAGAAAACGAGCTGGTACGTGATGCATTGCCTCGACGACTCGGTGATGCGCCCCCAGACGGAAGAATATATTGAGGAGGTGCGCTGGATGTCGCCCCAAGATGCCTTAGCCAAGCTGGAAGAATCATACGCTTCCATCACGTTGGTAGTGCGCCATTACCTGAGTGAAATGGCCGGCAAGCCCGCCAAAACAGCTTCCCCTGACTAATGAAAGCTACGGGTGCGCAAGTAGTAGGAAAGCTGCGCCAAGCCGCTAAGTGGCTGACCACCGTCAGCTACTTGGCGCTAAGTGCCTGTTCGGGAGCGCATGAGCCAGTGCACGCGCCAACCGCTAGCCGGCCCCGCGGCATTATTACGCCTACTGCCAATGTACCCGCGTTGGTTGGGGCTTCCATTGATGCTCTGCGCCGCCGTCTGGGGCCAGCTTACCCGCTACCTCCCGGCTTTGATGACCCCATTATGGCGGCGGCTGATAATGCGGCAGCTCCCGACTCGGTAGCGGCTTTTCGCACGGGTGGGTTACTGCTGGTAGCCAATTACAATGCCCATACCCGGCAAGTACGTGACTTGTTATTGCTGGGCCAGCATGAAGATAGCTTACTGGCGAAAGCTGCCCTGCAAACTAGTAATGCGAATTATCTGGTGCTGCCAGTGTTCCAGGCTGGTAGTGCCAACCGGCTGCTTGGGCTGCGGGTAATAGCCACTAAGTAGCTTAGGCGCACTGCACTGCTGCTCCTTAGATAAATGGCCCGTGCCGATGAGGATACTTGGGTTACGATACAACTTACAGTAGGCTAATTCTGCTGGTGTCAGATTTAAGTGGGGTCCGGATCGGAATCTTCACAAAGCCCAGTAAAGCTATGCAAACGGCAATGCATTGGTGATCGGTCGGAAAAACAGTAAAAAGCGGGTGTAAAGCAGCAAGCAACTGCTAGGCAGAGGTAAGTAGCAAAAGCTGCGGCCAGTGTTTGAGGCGGTTTTTATCTCTGGCTGGTTGAGAAAAAGGGCCTGGTTTCTAGTCTGGTCACTTGCTAGCTTATTAGTGGCCACGTTAGCAAGTGGTTGGCGAGTTAGTAAAAGCTGTAATTACGGCCAATCAGCCCCGCTGCCTAGCCCCATTACTCAAAGCGTTCTTAGCTTTACCCAACCCTGACTTTGGGTCAGGCTAAGTAGTAAGTTATTTCCCCTTTTCCTTCTCTGCATGCATCCTACTCCCATCGACCTGCACGAGCAGCCGCCCCAACATGTCGAGGTAACTTCTGCCAGTCACCCGCCCGGCCTCTACCTGCTGTTTGCCACCGAAATGTGGGAGCGGTTCAGCTATTACGGTATGCGGGCCGTGCTAGTGCTATTTCTGACCAAAGCCATGATGATGGACAAGGCGTTTGCGTCGAAGTTCTACGGTGGCTATACTAGTCTGATTTACCTTACGCCGCTCATTGGCGGCTTCATTGCCGACCGCTACTGGGGCAACCGGCGCTCCATTATTACCGGTGGAATTCTGATGGCGCTGGGTCAGTTTACGCTGTTTACGGCGGCTTCCAACTATGGCCCGGCCGAAACCCACGCGTTCAGCCACCAGCTTTTATACCTTGGGCTGGGCCTAATGATCCTGGGCAACGGCTTCTTTAAGCCCAATATCTCGTCGATGGTCGGCACGCTCTATAGCCCTGCCGACAAGCGCAAGGATGCCGCCTATACCATCTTCTATATGGGTATTAACCTGGGCTCTTTCTTCGGCAATACCGTCACTAGCCTGGTAGGCGACACGGGCCGCTCCGAAGATTTTCGCTGGGCTTTCCTGGCCTGTGGCATTGCGATGGTGCTCGGTACGGTGTTTTTTCAGTGGGGCAAAACGCGCTACCTGCACACGCCTAGTGGAAAGCAGGTGGGCGAAACTCCGGCCAACTCGGGCGGTATCAAAGGGGTATTTGCCCTGTTGCCCGTGCTGTTGGCCGTTATGATTGGCGTGCTGTGGCTCGACTCGGCCAGGTTCGCTACTATCGCGCCGTTGCTGGTCCTGGCCATGATTGTCATCGCCGTCATGATTTTTAGCGATAAATCCTTGAGTGGAGCCGACATCCAGGGAATCCTGGTTATTTTCATCGTTTCCTTCTTCGTAGTATTTTTCTGGGCGGCGTTCGAGCAGGCCCCGGCTTCGCTCACCTTTTTTGCGGATGAGCAGATGGACCGGCACCTGTTTGGCTTCGAGCTGCCGGCCAGTCTGTTCCAGAATCTCAATGGCTTTTTTGTAGTTGCCGGCGCCCCGGTGATGGCTTTAATCTGGACGGCCCTCGGGCGGCGCGGGGCGGAGCCTCCATCACCCGTCAAAATGGCGATGGGCCTGGCCTTGCTGGCCTTGGGCTACCTCATCATGTGCTTCGGGGTTCACAATGTGCAGCCTGGCGTGAAGGTGAGCATGTTCTTCCTCGTAGCGCTCTATTTCTTTCACTCTGTGGGCGAGTTGTGCTTATCGCCCATCGGTTTGTCGCTCGTCAACAAGCTGGCCCCGGTTAAATTCAGCTCCCTGTTAATGGCCGTGTGGTTCTTGGCCAATGCCGCCGCCAACTACCTCGCTGGCTACATGAGTAGCCTCTACCCCGACCCCAAATCGACCAAGCCCGCGCCGGTGCTACTGGGCTTTCACATCACGAACCTCTACGATTTCTTCCTGGTCTTCGTCGTGTCGGCTGCCGTAGCAGCCGCGTTGCTATTCGCACTTAGTGGTCGTTTGGCCAAGATGATGGATGCGCGCAACTATCCAGCACCTGCTGCTTAGAGCTGGCTATGCAGTTAAATAAAAAGCCCCGCTGGACCATCACCAGCGGGGCTTTTTGTTGGGACTGTCAGTTCAACGGAGAGGCTGAACCAGCAGGTAGCTGCACTTACATCATGCCGCCCATGCCACCCATACCGCCCATGCCAGCATCGCCAGCACCACCGGCTTTCTCAGCCTCCGGCTCGTCCGAGATAACGGCTTCGGTCGTTAGCAGCAAGCCAGCGATAGAAGCAGCGTTCTCAAGGGCCAAACGGGTTACTTTAGTCGGGTCGATAATGCCAGCAGCCGTCAGGTTTTCATAACGGTCCTCGCGGGCGTTGTAGCCATAGTCGGCTTTGCCTTCGCGTACCTTCTGCACTACTACCGAACCTTCGCCACCGGCGTTAGCTACGATGGTACGCAGGGGAGCTTCGAGAGCCGTGCGAATGATTTGCACGCCGGTTTTCTCATCGCTGTTCAGCGTCTGCACACCGTCGAGCGCCTCGATAGCCCGCACGAGCGCTACCCCACCACCGGGCACCACGCCTTCCCCAACGGCGGCGCGGGTTGCGTGCAGGGCGTCATCGACGCGGTCTTTCTTCTCCTTCATTTCCACCTCGGTGCTAGCGCCGATGTAAAGGATGGCTACGCCACCGCTCAGCTTGGCCAGGCGCTCTTGCAGCTTCTCCTTGTCGTAGTCCGAGGTAGTGGTTTCCATCTGGGCCTTAATCTGATTCACGCGAGCCGTGATATCCTCTTTCTGGCCTTTACCGTTGACAATCGTGGTGTTGTCTTTGTCGATGATGATTTTCTCAGCCGTGCCGAGGTAATCCAGCGTAGCGTTCTCAAGCTTATAGCCGCGCTCTTCCGAAATCACCGTGCCGCCCGTAAGGGTAGCGATGTCTTCGAGCATGGCTTTGCGGCGGTCGCCGAAGCCAGGAGCTTTTACAGCCGCAATTTTCAGCGAGCCACGCAGCTTGTTCACTACGAGCGTAGCAAGAGCCTCGCCATCAACGTCTTCCGAGATGATGAGCAGCGGCTTGCCAGTCTGAAGCACTTGCTCCAACACGGGCAGCAACTCCTTCATGGTGCTCACTTTCTTGTCGTAGATGAGGATGTAGGGGTTCTCGAACTCCGTCTCCATCTTCTCGGGGTTGGTCACGAAGTAGGGCGACAGGTAGCCGCGGTCAAACTGCATGCCTTCTACCGTCTTCACTTCGGTTTCGGTGCCACGGGCTTCTTCTACCGTGATAACGCCTTCTTTACCAACTTTATCCATGGCATCGGCAATCATCTTGCCGATTTCGGCGTCGTTGTTGGCCGAAATAGTACCAACCTGCGCGATTTCCGCGCTGTTGGCAATCGGCTTCGACTGCGCCTTCAAGTTGGCTACCACGGCGATAACTGCCTTGTCGATGCCACGCTTCAAGTCCATTGGGTTGGCACCAGCAGCTACGTTTTTCGAGCCGGCCGTGTAAATGGCCTGGGCCAGTACGGTAGCCGTGGTCGTGCCGTCGCCAGCCTGGTCGGCCGTCTTGCTAGCCACTTCTTTTACGAGCTGAGCACCCATGTTCTCGATGGGGTCGCGCAGCTCGATTTCTTTAGCTACGGTTACGCCGTCTTTGGTGATTGAAGGTGCACCAAACTTCTTGTCAATGATAACGTTGCGGCCCTTCGGGCCGAGCGTTACTTTAACGGCGTTCGCCAGTTTATCTACGCCACGCTTCAGACGGTCGCGGCCGTCGGTGTCGAATTGAATGTTCTTAGCCATTGCTGGGTAATAGGGGAAATGAAAGTTAAAAAGAGGCTACCGGAAGAGACGAAGCTTAAAGAACAGCCAAAATGTCTTTTTCCTGCATAATGAGGTAGTCCTCACCGTCGATGGTGATTTCCGTGCCGGTCCATTTGCCATACAGCACTTGGTCGCCTGCTTTCACTTGGGGCTGAATGAGGGTGCCGCTGTCGGCAGTGCGGCCTTCGCCTACGGCTACCACTTCGCCCCGCTGGGGCTTCTCCTTAGCAGTGTCAGGGATGATGATGCCAGACTTAGTGGTGGCTTCGGCGGCGGCGGCTTTGATGACCACGCGGTCAGCCAGCGGTTTAATGCTCAGTGCCATTTGTTGAAATGTGGGAATGGATGTTTTGGAAAAAAGGAAAACGTATAGGGATTCCGTCCTGCTGCTGGACACTAAATGTGCCAACCACTTAAACCTGACAGAATGTGCGAGCCGCGAAGTCGGATTGGCAGATGGGCCGCCGAGCTCGGGCTAACCAAGCTGCAAACAAAAAACCAGCGGCTCTACCGCTTCAAGCGGGAGCCACTGGTTTAGAGCGGGTATTACCCTGGTTACTTATTTAGCCGGCTGAGGGGCAGTAGCCGGGGCGGCCGGCTGCGGGGCGGTGGGAGCCGGCGCTGAGGGAGTAGCTGGCGCAGCCGAGCGCTGGGCGGCCTGCTGGTTTACGCTACGGGCCGGGGCGCTGCTGCCACCGCTAATCATATGAGTGCCAAGCGTAAGCACTATCACGCCAATAGCGAAGCCCCAGGTGAGCTTTTCGAGTAAGTCACCAGTGCGCTTTACGCCCATGAGATTCGCGGCCCCGCCCGCGCCAAACTGGCTGCTAAGGCCACCGCCTTTGGGGTTCTGGGCTAGCACCACCAAAGCTAGCAGAAAGCACACGAGCAGAATGAGAATAACTAAAACGAGATACATGGAAGAAAGTAAAAGCTACGCCGACGGGCGCAAGGATTCAATTTGGGCTACAAAGTACGCCATTTTTTCTGGGTGTTTCACCATAAGGCGTTCATAAACCGCAATAGCACGGTCAATTTTGCCTTGCCGGACCAAAATGGTGGCCAGGTTTTCGGATGCCAAGTCAGGCTCGGGACGCGTACTGCGCAGCGATAAATCGGCCTGAACCTCGGGCTCGGGCGAGTTGGGTAGCGGCGCTATGCGGCGACGTGCTGGCGCCGGTGCGCGCTGCAAAAAGCTGTTAATCAAGTCGAGCGAGCTAGCCTTAGCCGTGGCAGCTAACCGATGCGCGGCCAAATGAGCTAGCAGTAGCCCATCGGGGAAAAAGAACTCGGCGGCCGGCGGCAAAATGTCCCCGGGCAATAGGGCCGCGCTTTCAGTAGGCACCAGGCAAAAGCCCAGCCGGCTGCCCTCACTAGGTGCATACTGCACATCTGCAACTCCCCCAAATGCAGGGAGCGCAGGAGTAGTAGGGAGGACATCGCCAGTAAGCAGTGCGGCTGGTTTGTCGGCGTCTATCTCTACCATCGGTAGCTGGTAGGCCATAATTTCTGCCGGCTCTGCGGCGGCGAAGCCAAATTCAGCGTGGGCGGTTTTGGCTTCCGCCGGGGGGCGAATAAGCGGAGCTTGGGGAGGCAACTCGTCTTCTACTGGTAGGTTGTCTTCCCTGGTCAGCGCCGATGGAGCTGGCTCGGGTGGCGTTTCGGCCGATGAAATAACCTGGTCAGGCTTATCTTCTAGCAGAATAGCCTCTGGCAAGGTAGTATAGCTATCTGAGGGTGCTAAATATTCTGGGCCAAAGTCAGGTTGCAAGGGTAGTGGTTCGCCTGTCGCGGCCACTGGGCTAGGAGCTAGTACGGCGGTAGCGCTAGCTGTTACCGTGATAGGTACCTCAATGAGGCGGCGTAGATGGGCGCGATCGGTCGCATAAGTCGCCGCTCGCCGCAGGCGCTGAGCCGCCAGCATAGACCCCTGGTCATAGGCTGCTTTGGCAAGCAGCAGGTGAGCTGTTTGGCAGTAGGGAAAAGTTTGGGCCAGTTCTTCCAGCGCGCGCACATCGGGCCCGGTGAGGGCGGCAGGGTGAGCCAGTAGATGAAGAAGAGAGGCGCGGGTCATGCGAAGAGTAGGCCAGGGAAGATAGTGAATGGACCAGGTTGCGGCGAAAAGGCAACATTACAACCTAGCTACCAAATAGCTAGCTCCGCCCTTGCGCTAAAGTAAGCGTAATGGTCAGATAACTAGTAGCTTGTTGAAGATACCAGCTTAAATAAAACTCTCCGGGCGCGGTACAGGCGGCTCGGAGAGGATATGCTAGGTGCGCTATGACAAAGTGGCAAAAATTGCGGACTTCCCTTTAAAGATTAGCGGTACATAAACACCGTAAAATCGCCTTCCCAATAACCTTCCAGCAACTTGGCTCGGGTAGCCAGCTGCTGGCAGAAGGCCAGAATAGTGGCGGGGTCGTAAGCCGCCAGCGGCCCACCACCGACTGGCTCCCAGCTGAGCAAATTGAACCCCAAGCCTATGGTGCAGCTGGCAAACAGCTTTTCGATAGCTTGGTAGATGAATTGGGGGTTGCGGTGGCGGTAGTTGAGAGCCCCGCTCACTAGCACGTAGTCAGCTTTGGGAAGCGGCGTGCGCAAGAAATCGCTGCCACTCAGGGTGATAGCGGGAGCATCGCGATACCGGGCGCGGGCTATGTCGAGCAAATCCGGGATTTGCTCAACGCCATGATACTGCACCTCCGCGTAGCGCTGCCTCAGAAATGGGTACAGATCGGCGTAACCGCAGCCGGCGTCGAGCACCGAATGGTGGGCTAAGTCACCAATTTCAGTGAGCGCCTGAAAACGCGCCTGCTGGCTTTCGGTGCGGCCCCAGCCCAGAGCCCGAGCACCGCCAGCGCCGTACTGCCTGATGCGCTGCCGATGATAGCGGAACACAGCGGCAGTGTCAAGCAGATGGCCGAGAGGATTATGCATGCTTCACTAGTATCTTCTATAGGCTGATTCGTGATCTACGCTGGTAGTGGGTTATGAACCCAGCAGGATCATCCCCGGATGGGTCTGCCTGCTAGCATCTGCGCGGCAAATGAAGTAGGCTGAGCCATAGCTCAGTCTACAAATGCCTAAGGAAAGCGCTGCTGGTAAGCTTCACAAAGGCTAGTTTACCAGTTCGCTACCGACTTGTTGAACATATCAGTAATGATATTGCGCGTAATCTCGCGAACCGAAGTGAGGTCGTTGTTGACGGCGGCAATATCCTGCGTGGCCGCAAAATCTCGCTGGCTCTGGAAGGTCTGCTCAAAATCCTGCTTGGAATCCTTGGTATTAGTAAAGCGCAGCTGCACCTGGATAGTGAGGCGGTTAGCACCGGCGATGGGCACGTTGCCCGTCTGCTGAATGGCCGCCGGGGCAAAATCGTACGCTGATACCGTACCATCAAACTGCAAATCGCCATCGCGGGGCACGAGTTTGAGCGTGGTATTGCGCTGAAAGTAATCCTTAATATCCTCCGTAAAGCGCTGCGACAAGTAAGCCGGCGCATTGGGAGCGGTATTCTGAAAAGTCTGAATGGAAAAAGTCTTGACTGTGGGGTCAATGTTGGTGCCATTGAACGAGTACACGCCGCAGCTCCCACCGAGCAGGAGCACGGGCAAGCCTATCAGCAGCCACCAACTGATCAACTTATGCCGATTCCAAATCATATTGCTTTAGCTTGCGATAGAGGGTACGTTCAGAAATGCCCAAGTCCTGCGCGGCATATTTGCGCTTGTTATGGTGTTTCTTCAACGCCTTGAGAATCATTTCTTTCTCAATAGCATCGAGTGACAGGGTCTCCTCCTCGGTTTCGTGCGAAATATCCTCGGTCTGGATGGTGTCCTCATCGTCGTAGGCGCTCGCCGACGTCATATCCACGCGCAGTGGCGCCTGGGTAGGGGGCGGCAGGTAGAAATTGCTGTCGGGCGTTGCTTCGGGGCCGGGGTAGGGCGAGGCATCACCTAAGTTGTTGAACAAATGGCTGTTCTGCCGCAACAATTCCTGCGCATCGGTGGTGCGGGGGCTACTACCGGTGGCTAGCTCCAGCACCAACTTTTTCAGGTCGGTCATGTCGCGGCGCATATCAAAAAGCAGCCGATACAAGATGTCCCGCTCCGAATACGAGCCAAAGTCCGTGGCCCCGCCGCTGGCTCCGTGGCCGGGCAGTAGCGCCGGTAGCTGCGAGGTCTGGGCGACGGGCAGGTACGTAGCTAATCGGGTAGTATCGACCTCCCGCTCTAGCTCCAAAACCGAAATTTGCTCAGCTATATTCTTGAGCTGCCGGATGTTACCCGGAAACCGGAAGCGCGTGAGCAGTCGCACCGCATCGGGGGTAAGCGAGATGGGCTTGACGCGGTGCTTCTCCGAAAAATCGGCGGTGAACTTGCGGAACAATAGGTAAATGTCGTCGCCCCGGTCGCGCAGCGGCGGCACCGTAATGGGCACCGTGTTGAGGCGGTAGTACAAGTCCTCGCGGAACTTGCCCGCCTGCACGCGATCGAGCAAATTGACGTTGGTAGCGGCTACCACGCGCACGTCGGTTTTCTGCACCTTGCTGCTGCCCACGCGGATAAACTCGCCGTTTTCCAGCACGCGCAGCAGGCGGGCTTGGGTGCCGAGCGGCATCTCGGCAATTTCATCCAGGAAGATGGTGCCGCCGTCGGTTACCTCAAAGTAGCCCTTGCGGGCCTCATTGGCGCCCGTAAAAGCTCCTTTTTCGTGGCCAAACAGCTCCGAGTCGATGGTGCCCTCCGGGATGGCGCCGCAGTTGATGGCGATGAACTGCCCGTGCTTGCGCGGCGAGAGCGCGTGGATAATCTTGGAAAACGACTCCTTGCCCGACCCGCTTTCGCCGGTGATGAGTACGGTCATGTCCGTAGGCGCCACCTGGCTAGCCACCTGAATGGCGTAGTTCAGCGCCGGCGCATTGCCGATGATGCCAAAGCGCTGCTTGATGGATTGAATTTCTTGATTTGTCAAGGAGAATGCTATATTAATGACGTTGCGAACGTGCATGAATCTTTCGAATCAGCACGAAAAGCAGCGCGCCGCCCATCAGTGATAGATAGAACCACCCTAGCCCGCCCATTTCTACGGAAATTATCTGCATAACCAGGGCTTAGCTGATTGCCTCCCCAAGCAGCGAGCCGCCCGTGTTAGTGTGCACCAGCACGTTAACGTAGTCGCCTTTCTGGAAATTACCCTTCGGGAAAATCACCACCTGGTTCTGGCTGTTGCGGCCGCTGAGGTCGTCTTTCGAGCGCTTCGAGAAATTCTCGACCAGCACTTGGTGCACGCGGCCCACGCCGCGCTCGTAGCGGGCGCGGCTGTGCGCCTGCTGGCGGTCGATAATTTCCTGGAGGCGGCGCTTCTTGACTTCCAGCGGCACATCGTCAACCAGCTTGCGAGCAGCCAGGGTGCCGGGGCGCTCCGAGTAGAAGAACATGTAGGCCATGTCGTACTGCACGTGGTCGAGCAGGCTCAGCGTGTCCTGGTGCTCTTCCTCGGTTTCCGAGCAGAAGCCGGCAATCATGTCGGTCGAAATGGCGCAGTCGTCGCCCAAGATGCGGCGTACGGCGGCCACGCGGTCCTCGTACCAGGCGCGGTCGTAGGTGCGGTTCATCAGTTCCAGCACGCGCGAGTTGCCGCTTTGGGCGGGCAGGTGTAGGTACTTGCAGATGTTGTCGTAGCGCCCCATCGTCAGCAGCACCTCGTCGGTAATATCCTTGGGGTGCGAGGTCGAGAAGCGCACCCGCAGCTGCGGGCTGATGAGGGCCACGCGCTCCAGCAGCTGCGCGAAGTTGACGCGTTCGGTGCCGTCCTCGCTAGCCCACTTGTAGGAGTCCACGTTCTGGCCCAGCAGCGTAACTTCCTTGTAGCCAGCGGCCACCAGGTCGCGGGCTTCCTGCACAATGCTGTGGGCATCGCGGCTGCGCTCGCGCCCGCGGGTGAAGGGCACCACGCAAAACGAGCACATGTTGTCGCAGCCCCGCATGATGCTGATGAAGGCCGACACGCCGTTCGAGTTCAGGCGCACGGGCGTGATGTCGGCGTAGGTTTCCTCGCGGCTCAGCAGCACGTTCACGGCCTTTTGCCCGCCATCGACCTGGGCAATGAGCTGCGGCAAGTCGCGGTAGGCATCGGGGCCCACCACGAGGTCCACGATTTTCTCCTCTTCCAGAAACTTGCTTTTCAGGCGCTCGGCCATGCAGCCGAGCACGCCCACCAGCATGCCGGGCCGGCGCTTCTTGTGCGAGTTAATCTGCTTGAGGCGCATGCGCACCGTCTGCTCGGCCTTCTCGCGGATGGAGCAGGTATTGAGCAGCACCAGGTCGGCCCCGGCCAGGTCCTCGGTGGTATCGAAGCCTTCGTTGGCCAAGATGCTGGACACGATTTCGGAGTCGGAGAAATTCATCTGGCAGCCGTAGCTCTCGATGTAGAGCTTGCGCGCCGCGCCGGTGCGCGTGGCCGCGCTCACGCGCACCTCGGTGGGCAGGGCGGCTGCCTCGGTAGCGGGCGCGGCATCCAGAAAATCTAACGTAATGAGGGGTTGCGACATAACAAGCAAGGCACCCTAGCCGGGTGCGGGGCAGATAACAAAGATACAAAAAAGCCCGGTAAATGACAGAATGGCAGATGACTTCGGGCTTACCCCAGCCGCTAACGCCTGATTAGTAGCTTAGCCAGCCGGCTAATGCGCTGGCAATAACGCCAAGGCTACTCGATGCTGGTGCCGAGAGCTTCGAGCACTCCCTGCGCTTTGAGGAGACATTCGGCGTACTCCTGCTCCGGCACCGAATCGTAGGTGATAGCCGAGCCGACTTGCAGACTGAGATAGCCGGTATCGGCGCGGTATTGGAGACTGCGAATCACCACGTTAAATTCAAAATCGCCATTAGGCCAGGCGTAGCCAAAGCTGCCACTGTAGAGGTCGCGCCGGCTAGCCTCGTAGTGCTCAATAAGCTGCATTGCCCGGATTTTGGGGGCGCCAGTCATCGAGCCCATGGGGAAAGTAGCGCGCAGCACGTCGGCTAGATCGACTTCCGGGCGCAAGTCGGCCGTGATGGTCGAAATCAATTGCCACACGTGCCGAAAGCCGTAGGTGCCAAATAGTTCGGGTACGCGCACGGTGCCGGTTTGGGCCACGCGTGCGAGATCATTGCGCACCAGGTCCACAATCATCAGGTTTTCGGCGCGCTCTTTTTCGTCGTGCAGTAGGGCCAGCCGCTGCCGCTCATCCTCGGGCGGCGTAGTGCCCCGCCGCCGCGTGCCCTTAATGGGCTGCGAAGTAATAACTCCTTGCTGGCTAGCCAGAAAGCGCTCGGGCGAAGCGCACAGTAAGTAGTGATCATGGTGGCGCAAAAAGCCGGCGAACGGGGCTGGCGATACCTCATTCAACCGCCAGAAGGCCGCCGCCGGGTCGAGCGCCACCTGCTCCGCATAAAACTCCTGGCACAGGTTCAACTCGTATACTTCGCCGTTGAGAATGTCTTCGCGCACCCGCTCCACGGCTTGCAAATAGGCGGGGCGGGGCAGTCGCGCGCGCAGCGGTGGCACGGCCGGCAGCGCGCTAGCCGCTACCGCCGTGCGCAGGATAGCCGCCAGCACCCCCGCCGTAGCCCCGTGAATCTGCACCTCGTCAGCCTGCCAGCACAGCCACGTTTCGGGGATAAAAAAGTGCAGGGACGGCCAGGCTAACCCCGAAAAATTATGGCTGCTCAGCGCTTCCAGCTCATTTTTGGCGTCGTAGGTAAGGAAGCCGCAGCGCGGCGCAGTAGCGGGCGGCTGGCGCAGATACGCTGGCAGGCCAGCCACCGTGCCAGGGCTAGCCGGGGCGGCGTGGGCCACGGCCAGCAAGCGGGAAAACGTGCCAGCCGCCTGCGGCTGCAAGTTATTGTGCTCATAATAAGCGCAATGCACGAAGCTGGCGGCCCACTGCACGGCGCGGGTCCGAAAATCGGTAGGTAAGTCGCGGAGCGGAATGGCGAGCATAAAAAATGGCGCTTACAGCTGGCGCAGCGCCAGCTTGGCTTTCTGGTCGGTGCTGTTCTTGTATTCGTGCTTGGGAAAAGCTATCGCTTGCTCAAAGTAACTCTTGGCCGCCGGGCGCTGCCCCGCCGCCTGGGCCAGGTAGCCGAGCTGCAACGCAGCCTGCGGCGCGAAGTAGTAAGGAGGCTGGCCAAGCGCCGCCGAGCGGCGCAGCGTGCGCAAATAGTCGAGGCGAGCCGAATCGAGGCGGCCCAGGCCCTGCCATACCCGGGCCCGGCGGTAGGGCGCTTCCAGCTGGTCGCGCGCCGGCGTCACGGGCGTAATGTGAAACTGTTGCAACGTACTCAAGGCTAGTGAGTAGTAACCGCCGTCGGTCTGGAGGCGGGCGCGAGTGAGCAGCGGATTGAGCGGCTGCGCATCGTGGTAAAAGCGCTGCGCATAAATATCCTCCTCAATGGTGAGTGGGCCGGCCAGGTTGATTTGCTGGCGGTAGCGCTCGGTGATAGCGCTCGGGGCACCGCTTAGCCAAGCCGCCAGGTAAAGCTTGAACGCGGCGTCTTTGCGGTAGTAATCGCCCCGAAAGTCGCGCAAAAACTGCTGATTCTCGGCAATAGAAGCGGCATAGGTGCCGCGGTAAAGCAGCAAGTCGGCCACCATGTGGTGCACGTAAGCCAGCGGCAAGTACGCCGGCCCAACGGGCCGCGCCTGATAAGCTGCCAACGCCTCCTCGCCCCGGTGCTGGCGCTTGCTGAGGCTGATAACCAAGTAGCTATAGAGTAAATTGTCGGGTTGCTCCCGGGCTAGCCGCTCGGCCAGCACCAGGCTTTCCGAGCCTTTTTTATAATAAGACTCTCGGATGAGGGCGAGAATAATCTGGCTTTCGGGCTGAAAATCGTTGGGCTGCGCGGCGGCCAGGCCTAGGTTGCGCAAGCCTTCTTCCACGCTGCCCCGCAGGCCGAGCAGGCGCAAAAACCAATGGTAGCCCTCGGGCAGCGACCCAATGCCGAACTGGCAGATGCCCAACGTTTTGCGCACCGGCAGAAAAGCCGGGTAGCGTTGTGCCGCAGCTTGCGCCAGCACTGCCACTTGGCGCAGGTTCCAGGCCCCGCGCACCTCGTGGTGAAATACCAGCTGCTCCACCGCTTGGTGGAATTTAATCTCAACTTGGGTGTAGTCGCGCAGCTCGGTGGGCGGCGCCTGGTCGAGCAAGGCCAGCCGGGCATCCTGGGTGGCTACGGTAACCTCGTAGCGGCTAGCATCTTGGCTGATAAGTAGTTCGACGAAGTCGGCGCAGTCGGCCACCAGTAAAGTGCCGGGGGCGCTAGTTGGCTCGGGAGCCAGCAGGAGGCGGCAGCTGCTGACTTTTAGCTTGAGCAGTTCGGCATAGGCGCGCCGGGCGGTAGGGGAGAGCCCCGTAGCAGCGGTGGCGTCGGACTGGGCAGGTTGAAAAAGAACCTCTTGCTGGGGTGTGCGCAGGCTACTACCCTGGGTCGCGGTAATGCCGAGCAGCCCGACCAGCGTGCGCAGCACACCTCGGCGTAGACTTTTGCATACCTCGGCGAGAAGCTTCACAGTCAAGGGGATATAAAAAAAAGGAACGACCGCAGCCATTCCTTTTATTTTACAAAATAAGGCGAGCCTTACACGTTCACCGCCTGGCGGCCTTCCACGTCGGCCAAGATGCGGCCGCAGTGTTCGCACACGATGATTTTTTTGTGCGAAATAATGTCGGCCTGGCGCTGCGGGGGCACCGTGTTGAAGCAGCCGCCGCAGGCATCACGGCGCACCAGCACCACAGCCAGGCCGTTGCGCATGTTGCCGCGAATGCGGTCGTAGGCCGTCAGCAGGCGAGCTTCTACGGGCTGCACGGCCCCTTCACGCTCGCCCACGAGCTGCTTTTCTTCGGCCTCGTTTTCGGCTACGATGGTGTCGAGCTCGCTTTTTTTAGTGTCGAGGTCCTTGCGGCGCTCGTCGAGGCGCTGGCGGGTGCCGCCGGCTTCGGTGTTTTTCTGGTCGATCTGGTACTGGGCCTCCTTGATTTTCTTGTCGGAAATCTGGATTTCCAAACGTTGAAGCTCTACTTCCTTGGCGATGGCCTCGTACTCGCGGTTGTTGCGGACGTTGGTTTGCTGCTCTTCGTAGCGCTTGATAAGGCCTTCGGCCTCTTTGGTAGCAGCTTTGCGCTGTTTGATTTGGTCTTGCAGGCCGCTTACTTCGTCGTCGAAGCGGCGCACGCGGGCTTCGTAGCCAGCGATTTCATCTTCGAGGTCGCGCACTTCCTCGGGTAGGTCGCCGCGCACCCGCCGAATTTCATCGAGCTGCGAGTCAATGCGTTGCAGGTTAAGCAAGGCTTCGAGCTTAATAGCAACGGGCGCGTCGGCCGGATTTACCACGGCGGCAGAGTTAGCAGTCATACTGAACGGGATTCGTGGGGGTTTCTGCGAATAAGACCGCAAAAGTACGACCGAACCTCGCCAGCAGCAAATCACGGAAGATTTCACTCGTAAATTGCTCGCTCTCAAAGTGACCCACGTCGCAGAGCATGAGCCGGCCTTCGGGCGCAAAAAACTCGTGGTATTTCACGTCGCCAGTCACGTAGGCATCGGCCCCGGCGGCCACGGCCGCACTCGTCAGAAAGCTGCCTGCGCCACCGCACAGCGCCACTTTCCGGATGGCTTGCTCAAACGCCGTGTGTCGTACCACGGGCACGCCAAGCGCGTTCTTTAAGAGCTGGCGGAAGCTCGCCGGGCTCAGCGGCGCGGGCAGCTCGCCCACCAGGCCAGCGCCCACATCCTGGTGCTGGTTTTCGAGCTTCACCAGCTCGTAGGCTACTTCTTCGTAAGGGTGGGCCTGGCGTAGCGCCGCCAGCACAGCCGCCTGGCGGTGCAGCGGCAGCAGCACTTCGAGCTTGGTTTCGGAGACTACTTCGGGCTGCAACTGCGCGCCGATGGCCGGCTGGGCCTCCGGGCCCGGCGTGAAGCTGCCCGTGCCCTGCGTCTGGAAGCTACAGTCTTTATACTGACCAACTTGGCCCGCGCCGGCCGCGTAGAGCGCCGCGAGCACTTTGCCCACGGTGTCGGCTTGCTGGTTGGGCACGTAGGTGCTGAGGCGGGCCAGCGTGCCGGTTTGGGGCGCCAGGATGCGCGTACGGACTAGGCCGAGCTTCTCGGCTAGCTTGGCATTGACGCCGTGGCGCACGTTGTCGAGGTTGGTGTGGGCGGCGTAAATAGCCACGTCGGCCTTGAGCGCCGCCATAATGGTTTGCTCAACCAAACCCTTGCCTATGAGGCGCTTGAGTGGACGAAAGATAACCGGGTGGTGGCACACTACCACGTTGCAGCCGCGTCGGCTAGCCTCGGCCACTACGGCCGGCGTGCAGTCGAGGGCCAGGAGCACGCCCGTTATGTGGGCGTCGGGCAGGCCGCATTGTAAGCCCGCATTATCATAGCTTTCCTGGTAGGCGAGGGGCGCGGCGGCTTCGAGCAGCTGGGCTAGGTCTTGGACGGTGGGCACGTTGGGGAGAACGTTAAGTTCGTATTTTTGCGAGGGATTGAGTTGCAAAATGCACCCGCAATTCGGTGAGCTGCGTACATTTGCCCCGTACTATACTAAATCAAACAAAGGCTGCACCCTGCGGCCCGGCCTTTGCCAACTTAGTTACCCCAATGAGTGGCAGCTGTGAGAGCGCTACCACCCACTAAGATTGCCCCGATGAGCCATTTAACCAGCTCAAGAGGCATTCAGAGCCGGACTTTAAAGTCAAACTCCTGCTTCGCCTTTTTACTTTCCATTTTTCCGAATGAAGTAAAGGGTGCTGCTAACCCCCCCCGCACTTCTCGAAGCCCTGGTTGTTCCTGCAACCGGGGCTTCTCTTTTTTTATTCAGCGTAGCCGTTGGGCTGGGGGCGTACCAACCGCGGGGTATTGCAAAAGTAGGGTTGCGTAGCTGTCGGCTCGGTTGCCCCGTGAGGACGGGAACTTAGGCGATTAAGCCACCCAGCACCTCTACATAGTTAGCCACGTTTTCGGCCAGGTAGCGGCGGCGGTACTGCATGAGAAAACGCGGATGGTCAAGCACTTCGATGCGCTTAAACAAGCCCAATTCGTTGTTGAGCTTGGTCAGGAACTCGCCGTTGCGGCGGCCCAGGCTCACGGCCACGTCGCGGCGCAGACCCAACTGCTCGGCCTGCTGGGTGAGCGAAAGCCGCATGTCGGGCCACAGCGCTTTGATGATGGCCGGCGAGTCGTAGTAATTGTAGTTTTTACCGGCGTGGGTGAGTTCTAGCGGGTACACCGAGCTCAGAAAAAAATGCTCGTAAAACGGTGCCGGACCGCCGAGCTCGGCGATGAATTTATAAACAAACTCGCTCGACAGCTCGCGGCGCTGTTTGGGCAGGTCGTGGTCGATGCCGCAAATGCTGGTGAGTGCCACCGGGTCGGTGAAGGCCACGCCGGTGCGGCCGCCGCCAAACCGGCCGGGGTTGATGCCAAAAATGCCCACGCGTGGCGTACTCGCGGCGTAGTATTTCTGAGCAAACTGGGTGAGAATAGTCGCTACGGCGGGGTCTTGGAAAGAGCTGCGAACTTCTACTTGGCCGGGCAGCGGCGCGGCGGGCACCGGAAACGTGCGCAGCAAGTGCAGCAGGCGGGCAGGAAAACTAGACATAGCGCAAAGGTCGGTGGCCGCCCCGACCTTTGCCGGATGCTTCCTCCCTGGCCGGCCTGGCTGCTGCTCCCGTTTTCTTGGCTCTACGCCGCCGTACTGGCGGTGCGCAACTGGCTTTACGAAGCCGGGTGGAAGCAAGCGCGCCCGGGCTGGGTGCCGCTGATCGGGGTGGGCAACCTGCGGGTGGGCGGCACCGGCAAAACGCCCCACGTGGCCTGGCTGGTCGAAGAGCTGCTGCGCCAGGGCCACCGCCCGGCCATCCTGAGCCGCGGCTACGGCCGCCAAACGCAGGGGCCCCGGCTAGCCACCACCACCGACTCGGCCGCCACGGTGGGCGACGAACCCTGGCAGTATTTCGAGCAGTTGGGGGTGCAAGGTGTGCCCGTGGCGGTAGCCGAAAACCGCCAGCTTGGCCTCGACCTGCTGCGCCAGGCTCACCCCGAGCTTACCACCGTGGTGCTCGACGATGCCTACCAGCACCGCCGCGTGCGCCCGGCGTTCAATATTTTGCTCACCGAGTACGCCCGGCCTTTTTACCACGATTGGGTGCTACCCGCCGGGCGCCTGCGCGAAGCCCGCGCCGGGGCTAGTCGCGCCGACGTAGTCATCATCACAAAATGCCCGGCTGGCCTCACCGCAGAGGAGCAGGCCGCCGTGGCTAGCCAGGTACGGCGCTACGCCCGGCCCAGCGTGCCAGTGTTGTTTTCGACTTATGCTTACTCGCCACCGCGGCCGCTCACGGCGGCGGCGCTGGGCGTGCCCACGGCGCCGGTTGCGGTGCTGCTGCTCACGGGTATTGCGCAGCCGGGGCCGCTGCGCGCGCATTTGCAGGAAACAGGTTATAGTATTGAAAGTGAATGCATTTTCCCCGACCACCACGCGTTCACCCCGGCCGACCTGGCGGCGGTGCGGGCGCGGTGGCGGCCGGGCCAGGTTATTTTTACCACCGAAAAGGATGCTACCCGGCTGCTGGCGCCCGCGCTGGCCGAGGCGCTGGCGAGCCTGCCGGTGTACACGATTCCGGTGCGGGCGGCGTTGCTGGGCGATGGGGCGGCGCAGCTGCGCCGCCGGCTGCCACCCATCGCCAGTACCTTTACAAGTTGAGGCCGGGGCTAGCTGCCCGTTGCCGCCCAAAAATACAGAGTGTTGCCGCGCATGGTTGCTAAAAAATACGTTGGCCTTCAGTGGCTTTGCTTGGTGCTGGGGCTGTTGCTGGGTGCGCCGCTGGCTAGCCGGGCCCAGATAGTGGACGACTCGACCAAGATACTCTACGGCCCCAAAACCACCCGCATCATCTTCGAGCGCGAAGTGCAGCACGACTCGGTCAATGGCACGCCCATCGATACTTCGCTCGTGCGCTGGCCGCAGGAGCGCTACTGGCTGCACGACACCACGTTTCAGCAAGATCTCGGGGCGCTGGGCACCGCCGCGCGGCCTCTGCTCTACGCGCCCAACCTGGAGCTGGGAGCCCGCCTGGGGCGCAACGTATTTGACCGCAATACGCGCGATGCCAGCCAAGTGCCGTACTACGACAGCCGCTCGCCCTACTCATTCTTTCGCTTTATCCAAGGCTCGGCGGGCGAGCAGGTGTTTGAAATAAACTATACACGCTCTCTGGGCAAGAATTTCAACGTTGGTATTGATTACGAGCGTATTGCTTCCAACCAAGTGCTCGCTACGGCGGGCAATCAGTGGCTGGTCGAGCACAATAATATTACTTTTTACAGCCGGTACCAGAACGATAATGGCCGCTATCACTTGCTGTTCAACTACTCGGCTAGCCGCCAGCGCACCCGCGAGCAGGGTGGTATTTTTCCGACGCCCCAAGAAGCAGTATCGCTGCGAACTGCTCAAACTGATTCGCTCTATAAATACGGCGATGAGCGGGTATACCTCACCTCGGCCCGCAATGTCGACGACCGCGACCAGGTACGCTTCTTCCAGACCTACCGCTTGCTGGGGCGTGGGCTCACGGCCTACCATATTTTCGATGCGCGGCGGCAGTTTAATGGCTATACCGACGAGGCGCTGCCGCGGGCTAGTAATGGCAACTTACTTTTTTATCCGGTGCTCGGCCAGTACCGCGGCACCTATCGCAATCCTACTGCTACCGACGACCACGCAACTTATCGCCAGGTAGAAAATACGTTCGGCTTCCTGGGTCACACCGACCGCGTAGAATACCGGGTGTATGCCCGCCGCCGCGATGTGTCGCTCAAAGCTTACTCAACCACGGCGGGCACCTCGGGCATTGCCGGCTCAATTGATGAGGTGCAAGCCAGCACCTACGGGCAGAACTTTTTGGGTGGCACGGCGGCTTTTAACTACCGCACCATTTACGCGGTAGACGTGGCCGGCGAATACAAATTATTTGATGAGTACTGGCTGCGTGGGCGCATTCGTACCGGGCCGCTGTCGGCCGAGCTGCTTACTACGTCCTATTCGCCCACGCTCACCCAGCAAAATTTTGAAGGCAACCACTATCGGTGGCACAACAGCTTCGCCAACACCAAGGCCAACCAGCTTACCATCCGCTTGCAGCAGCGGCTACCTTTCCTGCAAGAACATTCCATCGAGGCTAGCGCGGCCGTCGTCAACCTCACCAACCTGGTTTACTACAACCAGCAGGGTGTGCCCGACCAGCTGAGCGGCGACGATGCCAACAAGCAGCTGGTCATCGGCTTTGCCCGGCACCGCTTCCGGGTGGGTAGCATCTTCGTCGATAATGAGGCGACGTACACGCGGGGCGGCGAAGGCCAGGGCCTGCGCATTCCGGCGCTCGTCACCAATTCGCGGGTGTACTACCAGCGGCGCGTTTTTGGGCACGCGTTGTTTGCGCAGGTGGGGGCCGAAATGTACTACCAGTCGCGCTTTCGGGGCTACCAGTACGCGCCCAGCACGCAGCAGTTTTACCTCCAGGATAGTTTCACCATGCAGAACTTTGCGGTAGCCAACCTCTTCGTGGCGGCCGACATCAGCTCGGCGTCCATCTTCCTCAAAGTGGCGTACGTCAACCAAGGCGTGTATACCAACGGCTACTTCACCACGCCTTACTACACCGGCTACCCGCGCCGCTTCCAATTGGGCGTGCGCTGGAAGTTTTTCAACTAAGGGCCGTTTTATGAAAGAAAAAACCATCCTCAAGCTCAAGCTCAACACCGACCCGCGCTGGGTTGACATTGCCAGTAAAAATCTCGAAGAAATCCTCGTTGACCACGCCTACTGCGAGCAAAAGGCAGCTAGCACCGGCATCTCGCTCATCGTGCACTACCCCGAAAAAGCGCGCCTGGTCGATGAGTTGACGCTGCTGGTGGCCGAGGAGTGGGAGCACTTTGAGCGCGTGGTGAAAGAGCTGCGCAAGCGCAACCTGCCACTGGGCCGCCCGCGCCGCGACGAGTACGTAGTGCAGCTCATGGCACACATCCGCAAGGGTGGGCCCCGCGAGCGCCAACTCCTCGATCAGCTCCTGGTGTCGTCGCTCATTGAGGCGCGCTCCTGCGAGCGCTTCAAGCTGCTGTGGCTGCACCTGCAAGACCGCGACCCTGAGCTGAGCCAGTTTTACTACGAGCTGATGGCGAGCGAAGCCGGCCACTTCGTAAGCTACGTCGACCTAGCCAAGGAATACTGCGACCCCGCCGAAGTAGACGCCCGCTTGCAGGAACTGCTGAAAATAGAGGGCGAAATCGTGGTGAACCTGCCCGTGCGCGACGACCGTATGCATTAGCAAGCAAGTACTAAAAATGGTCAGGCTGACACAGGAAGTAGCTTGTCAGCCTGAAGAATAAGCAGTTATGGGCTGGCAAGATGTTCCCTGTATCAGCCTGAAAAGCAATAAGAAAGTGATTACGCTCGATATTCCTAGCCTCGCGGCCGTGCCGCTGGCTGCCCAGCAGCTCGCCACCGCCATTGCCGAATCGGGCTGCACCATCGTGGCTTTTGAAGGCGAGATGGGCGCCGGTAAAACGACGCTCATCCGGACTCTGTGCGCGGCATTGGGCGTAGCCGACGACGTGAGCAGCCCCACCTTCGCGCTGGTCAACGAGTACCGCACCGGGCGCGATGAGCCAGTGTATCACTTTGATTTTTACCGAATTGACGATGAAAATGAGGCTGCCCGGCTGGGTGTGGCCGAGTACTTCGATTCGGGTTATCTTTGCCTAGTAGAATGGCCGGCCCGGGTGACGGGGCTGCTGCCTTCGGCACGGCTGCTGGTCGAATTGACCGTAACCGGCTCAGGGTCAAGAAAATTGTCAATTATCAATCAACAGTGAGCACCGAGCAGTGAGTAGTCAACGGCGCGTGGCAAGTACTTGCGTCGTTGGCTACTCACTGCTCACTGCATAATAGTTATGGCCGAAAAGCTACCTTCCGGCTTCGAGTCGCTGGCCACGGGCCGAGCTTACTTCACTCAAGAGTCGATGCTGGCCGTGGAAACGCGCAAGCGGAAGCTCTTTATCGGCCTGCCTAAGGAGACTTCGCTGCAAGAAAACCGCCTGGGCCTCACCCCCGAAGCCGTTTTGCACCTCGTGAATGAGGGCCATGAAATAGTGCTCGAAAGCGGCGCCGGCGAGCCCAGCAAGTACTCGGACCACGACTACTCGGAGGCGGGCGCCACTATCGCCTACTCTACGGAGGAGGTGTACAAGGCCGATGTCATCCTGAAAGTGGCGCCGCCCATGCTGGATGAAATCGAGTTTATGCGCTCTGGCCAAACCCTGATTTCGGCCCTGCAAATGGGTACTATGACGCCCGAATTCATTCAGGCACTAACGCGTAAGAAGGTCAATGCCATCGGCTTTGAGTTGATAAAGGACCCGAGCGGCGCCCGCCCCGTGGTGCGCGCCATGAGCGAAATCGCCGGCTCGACGGTGATGCTGGTGGCAGCCGAGTACCTGGCTCGCTCCAACGAAGGCAAGGGCATCATTCTGGGCGGCATTACGGGCGTGCCGCCGTCGCAGGTCGTGATCCTGGGAGCAGGTACGGTGGCCGAGTACGCCGCCCGCGCTGCCATTGGCCTGGGCGCCGAGGTAAAAGTGTTTGATAACCACCTCTACAAGCTGCGTCGCCTCAAGCACAACCTGGGCACCCAGCTCTACACCAGTACGTTAGATACCTTCGCGCTGAGCCAGCAGATTCGCCGGGCCGACGTGGTTATCGGCGCGCTGGCGGTGGAAGAGGGGCGCATCCCGTTTATGGTGCCCGAGCAGATGGTGGCTAGCATGGCCGCCGGCTCCATCATCATCGACATCAGTATCGATCAGGGCGGCTGCTTCGAAACCAGCGAGCTCACCAGCCACAGCAAGCCGGTGTTTCGCAAATATGACGTGGTGCACTATTGCGTGCCCAATATTGCCTCGCGCGTGCCGCGCACCGCCACCAACGCGCTCAGCAACATCTTTACGCCCATTTTGCAGGAAATCAGCCAGAACGGCGGTATTAACGAGATGCTATTTACGAACGAGCATTTCCGCAGCGGCGTGTACATTTATAAAGGCTCGCTTACCAACGCGGCCATCGCCAAGAAATTCAACCTGCGCTATAAGGAGCTAGGGCTGCTGATTGCGGTGCGCAACTAGGCTTTTTACCCCGAGCTAAACGACAAAGGGTTGCGCAGCTGGTTGAGCCGCGCAACCCTTTGTCGTTTTTAAGCTGCTGCTCCTGGTTAGCTGTTGGGGCCGGCTAGTAGCAGTAGCTGCCACGCCTCCGCCACGCGGCCTTCTTCGAGCCATTGTCTGGCTAGGAGCGTCAGCTGTTTCGCTTGTTCGGCCGGGTCGGTACGGTGCTTGTTGAGCAAGTAGGCCACCATAGGCTCGGTTTTGATTGCCGCGATTTGGGCGGGGGTGGGCAGCGCGTCGCGCTCGGTGTTGGCTAGCCGGGCGAGGTCATTGCCGGTAAGCAGGCTACTGTGGCGGATGTGTTCGGGCAGCTCATCGAAGCCGATGCCCAGCCGGCGGTTGGGGCGCGCCACGGTGAACAGGTTGTCGGGCCGCAGGTGGCTGTACCAATCGCCGCCAAGCCGCGATACTGCCTCAAATTTGCGCGGGTCGATGCCCGGCTTGTCGGCTAGCAGAATGTCTTCGCGAAAATGCGCCTGCACTACCCGGCACACCACGAGGTTGCCGTGGCCCGGCGCATCGCCCAGGGCAATAATCTGCTCCACCACGCACTCGAAAGCGGCGGGGCACTCGGCCACGCGGGGCGGGCGCACGCGATTTGACTTAGCTTCGGTGAGGCCGGCTTTTGTAAACTCATTGACCCCGGCCGGATACTCGGCGCTGGCTAGCGACAACTGCTCGACCAGTGGGTAATCGCAGATATTAATGACGACCTCGGGCACCGCGCGCACATTGAGCAGCGTGTCTTTTTCTGAGTTGTCGTGCCCCCGGTTGGCCGGCGAAAAGATGAGAATGGGCGGGTTGGCGCTGAAAATGTTGAAGAAGCTGAACGGACTTAAATTGACCGCGCCGCTTGCCGAAATGGTACTGGCAAACGCAATGGGCCGCGGCGCCACCGCACCAATGAGGAACTGATAGAAGTCGGGTGATGGTAGGTCAGCGGGACTAATACTGCGAAAAGCGGGTGGGGAGAGCATGCGAAAGAAAAGGGTAATGAACGACCAAAGCTAACGTCGGGGCTCCATTGGGCATCCTGGGGCTAGTGGGCTAGCCAGGTTGTTTCTCAATATCAAGGGCAAAGCAGCTTGTAGGAAGTAGGCTCAAAGTGCGTTTTCTTGCTAAACTGCTATACATTTGCTGAATAGCTATAGTTTTAGTCACTTTTCCTCTCTACTCCCGCCCATGACGACACCCAACTGCCCCAAATGCGACTCTAAGGAGGCTATTAAAAGCGGAGTAGTAGCTGAGCGGCAAAGATTTAAATGCAAAAATTGCGGTTATCACTATACAGTAGCCAAAGTGGGCCGGGAAGTGAACCCATATTATGTAGTGAAAGCCCTTCAGCTTTACATCGAAGGGGTGAGCTACCGCGAAATCGAGCGGCTATTAGGCGTGAGCCACGTGAGCGTGATGAATTGGGTGAAGAAATACGGGGTGAAAGCCCCTCGTCAAACAGGCTATCATCCTACCTACGAGATTCTTAGCCAGAAGGAGCTAGCCGAGTTTTTTCAAAAGCCGGAAAACCTGAAAAGTGCCGGCCTTATGGTAACTGAACTGGGCGATAAGTACATGATGATACGCTGGGAGCGGTTTCGGGCGGGCTAAGGGTGGCCTGGGCTATAGGAGTTAGCAAAACGATTGCTAGGTGGTAGCTGTGCGAAAAGAATGGGTGCTACTTCGCCGGGCCAATTCTGGCTTGGTGGAGCAGACTAAGAATTGGTATCCATCCATTTTTTTCAAGCATGATGCGAAAAAAACGCTACGCCTTGGCCCTTAGCGGCTTGTTACTGGCCGGCTCGGCCGCCGCGCAGGTAGCCCCCCCAGCACCCAGCGACCCCGCCCCAGCGCCCGCTCCGCTGGTAGCGCCGCCCACCCCGCCGGCCCCTACCAAACCAGTGCCCTATGGTGCGGGCATGAAGTTTAACCTTTCGCCTGACGGCCAAAAGTACGTGCGCCTGATGGCCTGGACGCAAGTGTACGTGCGCTACAACCAGAACAATACTGGTACGCTACGCGGCCCAAATGAGCCAAAGAGCAGCCAGCTCGACTTTGGCATCCGGCGCTCGCGTATGGTACTGCTGGCGCAGCTTAGCCCGCGGTTCTTGATTTATACCCACTTGGGTATCAATAACCAAAATGGTGTGAGCGGCGGCGTGAATGCCACTACGGATGGTAAGAAGCCCCAGTTCTTCATCCACGAGGCCGTGACTGAGTACAAGGTCAATAAGTACCTCAACCTGGGGGCGGGCCTGCACTACTACAACGGCATTTCACGCATGAGTAGCGCCAGCACCACGAGCATCATGACGATGGACGTGCCGCTCACCAATTTCCCCACCATCGATGCCATCGACCAGTTTGCGCGCTGGATTGGGGTATACGCCAAGGGCCGTGTGGGTAAGTTCGACTACCGGATTTCGATGAGCGATCCCTTCCTGACCAACCTGCCTACCAACACCAGCTACGTAGTGGGTGGCGTGCAAACCGGCAACCCACTGGGCCTAGGGGTCACTTCAACCGCGGGGGGCGTTACTACCAATACCGGCGTGAACGTGGCGCAGTATAATCCGCAGAACGATGGCCACGTGTACCAGGGCTATTTCAGCTATAATTTCTTCGAGCCGGAGGCCAACCTACTGCCTTATACCCAGGGTACTTACTTGGGTACCAAGAAGGTACTGAGTATCGGTGCGGGCTTTATGTATAACCAGAACGGGATGTTCTCGCGCTCAGCCGGCAGCACCGTCAACCTGACCAACCTGGCCGCCGGCTCAGACCTCTACGCGGCGGTGCCCACCAGCAAGCACGACATCAAGCTCTTCGGGGCCGATGTGTTTTATGATACGCCGCTCGACACGGCCAAGCGCACAGCCGTGACCTTCTATGGGGTGTACTGGAATTACAACTTCGGGCCCAACTACGTGCGCTTTGTGGGCGCCGAAAACCCTGGTTACGGGGCCAGCGCCACGCGTGGCAACGCGGTGCCACAGTCGGGCACCGGGGGCACGGTATATGGTCAGCTCGGCTTTTTGATGGGTAAGAACACGCTGGGTAAGAAGGTGCGCCTCCAGCCTTACGTGGCCTACCTGCACAGCAATTACGAAGGCCTGCGCAACGCCGCCGGCGACGTGCAAGGCGTGAACGTGTACGATGCGGGCCTCAACTTCCTCATCGACGGCCATAATGCTAAGGTGACCCTCAACTACCGCGAGCGGCCCGACTTCAACCTCACCACGGTGGGCGGCGTGGGCGTGGCTGGCCAAGTAGTCCACCGCCCCGAAATCACGCTGCAAACGCAAGTATTCTTGTAGGGGTAAGCCGCCTGCGTCCGGTTATCCGGTTGGTTCAGCCGGTAGCGGGCGCGGGCCATGCGGCCCTATATGCCAACTACTTACTACTATTTCCCACCCAACCTCATGGAACCAAGCCTGAACCCCAGCGCCTACAACGCGGCCGTGGATGCGCCGGCCGCGCACGATAATAACCAGGTCGATGCTAAAACTATCTGGCAGGTCATTACGGCCTCGTCGGTGGGCACGGTCATCGAGTGGTACGATTTCTACATCTTTGGCT
>CAZERY010000013.1:0-30996 GCA_964514915.1 uncultured Hymenobacter sp. | reverse complement strand
ATTAACCCGCAACTTTCATATTCTCGACGCGCAACTCACTTCGTGACGAGTATAGGTGAGTAGTGCTCATCATGCCACTCTGGGAAGTGGTCGTGCGTTTGGTCGTGGTACCAGGCGCTACGCTGGTAGTTGAGGTGGTCGATAAATTGGTACTCAATTGAGTAGTACCAGTTGCTGGCGCTGTTTGAGCATGACTGGTGCTACCAACAACTAGTAGGGCTGCTAGAAAACCGAAAAGGCGTTTCATACGAAGGGTAAAGGGACGGGGATGAGGTAGACCGCTATCTAAGCAGAGGTATAAAGCTTCTACGTGCTGTTAAGCTCAACTGTTTAGTGGCACGTGGCAAAAACATCTCATAATAAAATGAGCAACCGCTGTATTCTTCAGCTTCTGCTAGAGCGTGCGGACAATTATATTTGCTTGATTCTAAAGTACATTCAGACAATTACCTACTAAGTAGATGCGTCGTCACGCAATAACCGACCGCCAGTGGGAAGCAGTGTCCCCCCTTTTATCCGGCAAGGCCACGGACTGCGGGGTGACAGCCCAGGCTAATCGCTTGTTTTTCAACGCTATCGTTTATATCATGCGGACTGGCTGCCCGTGGGCCGACCTGCCCGAGCGCTTCGGCAAGTTCAATTCCGTCGGCCGCCGCTTCCGCCGCCTGGCTCTGAAAGGCGTGTGGGAGCGCGCTTTTTTGGCGCTGCAAGCCCCCGACCTGGACTGGGTGATGCTTGACTCGACCGTGGTGCGGGCCCACCAGCACGCGGCGGGCCAAAAAAAAGTAACCCCGAAGCCGAGTGCCTCGGCCGCAGCCGGGGAGGCATCGGCACCAAGATGCACGCCTGCACCGATGCCCTGGGCAACGGCGTGCGCCTGATTGCCACGGGCGGGCAGGCCGGTGCTGGCCCGCAAGCCCAGCCGCTGCTGGCCGACCTCCAACCAGGTAAAGTCCTGGCCGATACGGCTTATGACAGGGATGAAACCCGCGCCTACTGTGCCCAGCACCACATCGAAGCCGTCATTCCCAACCGCCCCAACCGGCTGGAACCAGCGCCGCTCGACGAAGAAACCTACCGCGACCGCAACAAAATCGAGCGCTTTTTCGGCCGTCTCAAGCAGTATCGGCGCTTGGCCACGCGCTAGGAGAAAACCGTTGTGTCCTTCCTGGCCTTCTGGCATATCGGAGCAATGTTAGATTGGCTTAGATAAATACGCTGCCCCGTAATTGTCCGCACGCTCTAGGATATAAATACCAAAAGCCCCAAACCATCAAGGTCTGGGGCTTTCAATGAAAGGCTCGGATTGCTTAGGCGGTTACCTGAGCTTCTAGTTTTTGAGCAAGTACGTGCTTGGGTACCGCGCCCACTTGCTTGTCTACAATCTGTCCGTTCTTGAAAACTAACAGCGTCGGAATGCTACGAATACCAAACTTCATCGAAGTCTGGGGGTTAGCGTCCACATCTACCTTGCCGATAATGGCTTTGCCTTCGTATTCGCCGGCCAGCTCTTCTACCACCGGCCCAACCATGCGGCACGGGCCGCACCATTCGGCCCAGAAGTCCACGAGTACCGGCTTGTCCGAGTTGATGATCTCCTCGAAATTGGCATCGGTTATTTCAATTGCTTTGTGCGCCATGACGCTAAGAATTTAGAAGGTGAAAATACGTCCGGCGTGTACGGCCAACGCGGCTGCAAGGTAGCGGAGTGGGAGTAAAACAATGCGAGTGGTGGAAAGTTCAGCAGAAATTTATGCAACTCAAATCAACGAGCAAACGTCAAGTTCAAACTCCTTCATTTTGTCGATAAATGTCTTAGGATCAATTTGAAAGCGCCGCGAAAACATATCGACGGCTAGCCGCTCGTGGGGCTCTACAAATTGTATTTCTAGGCGCTTCGACCCTTTGGCGTGTTCGATAGCCTCCTGCAAGCGGTCAATCATGGGCCCCGTCACGGTGCGTAAATCCAGCTTTACGCGCACGCCTTTGCTGAGCTTATCGGCTACGTTGCTGAGCTGCTCCATGTGCTTGATTTTCAATTCCCACTGGTCTTGGGTGCCGTAGCGCAGCTCCATTTTGCCGCGCACAAACATGGGAGGCACTTGGTCGTTGTGGTAATTCTTAGGATTGATAAGCGGTCCAAACTTGGTGAAATCGTCGCGAAACAGCGCCAGGTTAAGGCTCGAATCGTAGTCTTCCACGTTGAACGATACCATTGGCTGGCCGCTTTTGGTGGTACGAAAGGTCACTCCTGAGATGAGGCCGGCAATGGTTACCTCTTTACCCTTTTGCACCTCCAGCTTATCGAGCGGGCAGGTGCAGTAGGCATCTATTTCCATTCGGTAGGTGTCGAGTGGATGGCCCGAGAGGTAAAAGCCTACTACTTCCTTTTCGCGACGCAATTTTTCAGGCGCGCTCCACTCTTCTAAATCCGCCAGTTTGGGGAGCGGCGCCGCCACCGCGCCAAAGGCCCCCGCCCCGAAGAGGCTATGCTGCGCCGATTCTTTGGCGGCCTGGTGCTGCTGGCCCAGCTTCATCGCCTTTTCAATGAGGTTCTGGTCACCGGCGGGTGCATCCATAAACTGCCGGCGGTTGTACTTCTCGAAGCTATCAAAGGCCCCCGCCTGAGCCAGGCTTTCCCACGTCTTCTTATTGACCGAGCGCAGATTCACACGCTTGGCAAAGTCAAAAACGTCGCTGAACGCCCCGTTCTTCTGGCGCTCTTCCACGAGTTCCAATACGGCCGCTTCGCCGGCGCCCTTCACGGCGGCGAGCCCGAAGCGGATCTGGTTTGCGCGCGGTACGTTGAATTTTTGCTCGCTTTCGTTTACATCGGGGCCGAGCACGGCCACGCCCTGCTTGCGGGCTTCCTCGATAAAGAAGGTCACCTTCTTGATGTCGCCCATATTGTTGGTAAGCACGGCGGCCATGTACTCGGCGGGGTAGTTAGCCTTCAGATAGCCAGTTTGATACGCCACTACTGAATAAGCAGCCGAATGCGAGCGGTTGAAGCCGTACTCGGCAAATTTCTCCATTACGTCGAAGACTTCGCTGGCCTTCTTCGCCGGAATCTTGTGCAGCTCGCCCGCGCCCTTCACGAATTTTTCGCGCTCCAGGGCCATTTTTTTCATGTCCTTCTTACCCATGGCACGGCGCAGCAAGTCAGCGCCGCCGAGCGAGTAGCCGGCCAAGATCTGCGCCGTCTGCATAATCTGCTCCTGGTATACCATAATGCCCTGGCTGTATTCCAGGATGGGCTTGAGCAATTCGTGCGGGTACACTACTTCCTCGCGGCCGTGCTTGCGGTTGATGAAGTCGGGGATAAACTGCATCGGGCCCGGCCGATACAAGGCGTTCATTGCAATCAAATCCTCGATGTTGGTGGGCTTCAAGTCTTTTAGATACATGCGCATTCCTTCCGACTCGAACTGGAACGTGCCGATGGTATCGCCGCGCTGGTAAAGAGCGTACGTCTTGGGGTCGTCGAGCGGAATGTCATCGATGTCAATCTTGACGCCGTGGTTACGCTCAATCAGCCGCAAAGCATCTACAATAATAGTCAGGGTTTTGAGGCCCAAAAAGTCCATCTTTAGCATCCCCGCGCTCTCAATTACCTTGCCGTCGAACTGCGTGATGAGCAGGTCGGAGTCTTTGGAAGTCGAGACTGGGATGTACTTCGTGATATCGTCGGGCGCAATAATGACGCCCGCCGCGTGGATGCCCGTGTTGCGCACCGAGCCTTCGAGGCGCTCGGCCAGAGCCAGGATCTGGCCTTTCAAATCACTTTGGTCGGCCCGAATGGCTTGTAGCTCGGGCACGTCGCGGAAAGCGCCGGCCAGCGTGGTGCCGGGCTTTTCGGGCACGAGCTTGGCAATTTCGTTGGCGGCGGGCAGCGGCAGCTCCATGGCGCGCGCTACGTCCTTGATGCTCGACTTGGCGGCCATCGTGCCGAAGGTGATAATTTGGGCTACCTGCGTTTTGCCGTACTTACCCACCACATAGTCAATGACTTTCTGGCGGTTTACGTCGTCGAAGTCGATGTCGATATCGGGCATCGATACGCGCTCTGGGTTCAAGAAGCGCTCAAACAGCAGCGAGTACTTGATCGGGTCGATGTTGGTAATGCCCACGCAGTAAGCCACCGCCGAGCCCGCCGCCGAGCCCCGGCCCGGGCCCACGGCCACGCCCATGCTACGGCCCTTATTGATAAAGTCCTGGGTGATCAGGAAGTAGCCCGCAAAACCCATCGTTTGAATAATGCGCAGCTCGTAGTTGAGGCGCTCTTCGATTTCGGGCATGCGCTCGGAGTAGCGGGGCTTAGCACCTTCAAACGCGCCCTTGAAAGTAAGGTCGCGCAAAAACTCGTCGGCGTTGGCAAACTGCGGCGGCAGCGGGAAGTTGGGGAGCAGGATGTCGCGCGCCAGCTTGGGTGGCGTGACCTTATCCACAATCTCGTTGGTGTTATCCACACTCTCCGGCACGTCCTCGAAGAGCTTATTCATCTGCTCCTGGTTCTTGAAAAAGAACTGGTCGTTGGCAAAGCCAAAGCGGCGACGGCGCTGCTTGGGCGGCTTCTGAATTTCTTCGTCGATGCGCGAAAGCATGCGGCGGGCGTACTCGTCGTTGCCATGCTGGCTGCGCAGGTCATCGAGCGGACCATAATGCACGCGCTGGTCGGCGGTGAGGATGGTGTAGTAGTTCGTCTCGAAGTCGCCAACCGGGATGTTGCGCTCCTCGGCCGTGTTTACGCACAGCAGCAGGTCGTGGGGCGCGTAGTCGTTTTGCTCGACGTAGTGCGAGTCGTTGGTGCAGATAACCTTAACGTTATACTTCTTGGCCAAGCTCAGCAGCACCTGGTTCACGTCCTCCTGGCTTTTGCCGGTGCCATCGAAGTTCATTAGTCCGTGCCGCTGAATCTCAATGTAGTAGTCATCTCCAAACACGTCGAGCCACCATTTTAGCAGCTCTTCCGCCTTTGCTTCGCCCTCAAACAAAATGGCCTGCGGAATCTCGGCGCCGATACAGCAGCTAGTGGCAATCAGGCCCTCGTGGTACTTCAGGATCAGCTCCTTGTCGATACGAGGAAACTTAGAGTACACGCCCTCAATGTAGCTTAAGGAGCTGAGCTTGGCCAGATTGTGGTAGCCGGCCTGGTCCTTGGCCAGCAGCAGTTGGTGGTAGCGGTTATCTTTTTCGCCCTTCTCGCGCAGAAAGGTTTTTTTGTGGCGGTCGGCTACCATGTAAAACTCCGAGCCCACGATGGGCTTGATGTTGTACTTGTTGGCTTCGGCCACAAAGTTGAACGCCCCAAACATATTGCCGTGGTCAGTGAGAGCTACGGCGGGCATGCCATCGGCCTGCGCCTTCTTCATCAGCGCGCCAATGCTAGCCTGGCCGTCGAGCAGCGAATACTGCGTATGCGAGTGAAGGTGTGAGAAGACGGGCATAAGGCAAGCAACTGATAGTGAAAAAGGAAGCTGAAAAAGGAGTCTAAAACCTAGCTTAGCCGGCCTGCTTCTTCAGCATTCATTAAGAGTTAAAGTTACCGCCCGGCCAGGGTTTAGCCGCTGGGCAGCGCAGGGAGTAGGCGGAGGAGTGCTGGAAAAGAGGCAAGTATTTTGAGAGACTGTCGAACTGCTTTGCTATGGTAGAGGTTGTCTTACTTAGCTGGGTCATGTTGGTCCAGCGCTTAGGGCTGCTATAGGCCCGTTCGCTACCCACTGCGTCTATTACTGGTGCCCCGCAAGTCGGTGGCCCATTGCTGACTGAGGGTAGTATTTCCTTTCGTCGAAGCATTACATGAAAGTATTGGCTCCCTCTACCGACCCGGTATATACTTGGTCGGCTACGCCTTCTGCCTTAGATAAGTGGCTGAGACACTACTTGCAAGACGAGCGCGACTTGCCATTTGTCTACCTCATTCTGAAGATAACGGCCACCATGCTGCCACTAGCCGCGCTGCTGTTTGTGCCAGCTTTGCGGGGCAATGCGTGGTGGTGGGCGGCCTTTGGCTTGCTATTCTTTCTAAGCAATGCGCGGTTTAAGGGTCCGTTTGGGCTGATGCTGCATTGCACCAGTCACCGAGTCCTATTCAAGAAAAAACATGGGTGGCTGAATCACTACATTCCGTGGGTGCTCGGGCCGTTGTTTGGGCAAACGCCGGAGACGTATTTCACGCACCACATGGGCATGCATCACCCCGAAAACAACCTGCCCGACGACGAAAGTTCGACCATGTTTTACCAGCGCGATTCGCTCGCCGGGTTTTTGCGCTACCTCGGCGATTTTATGGCGCTGGGGGTGGTACGGCTAACTGGCTACTTCACACGGCGCAATAAGGTGACGCTGCGCCGACGCCTGCTACGCGGCGAGCTGATCTACTTGGCCATGACCTTGCTGCTGTGCTGGGTCAATCTGCCGGCCGCGATCGCCGTGTTTGTAGTGCCATTTGTGCTATCGCGCGTTATTATGATGCTCGGTAACTGGGCGCAGCACGCTTTTATCGATGCCAACACGCCCGAGAATTGCTATACCAATAGCGTGACCTGCATCAACACCACCTATAACCATAAGTGCTGGAACGATGGCTACCACATCAGCCACCACCTCAAGCCGGCCATGCACTGGACGGAACACCCCGCGCACTTCCGGCAAAATGTTAAGGAGTACGCTGCCAATGAAGCTATTGTGTTCGACGGTATCCACTTCCTGCACATTTTCTTTTACCTCATGGGTAAGCGCTACGATTTGCTGGCCCGCCACTTTGTACTGCTCGATGGGGCTGCGCGCTCAGAGCAGGAAGTAACCGACTTGCTGCGCACCCGCACCCGCCGCATTAGCCGAGAAGCGTTCGTGCCGCAACTGGCCTAGACTAGCCAGCTAGCTGCGCACCAGCGTGAATTTCCGCAGCCGCCAAAGGTGCCAGGGGCGGGGGTGGCGGTCGAGATACGCGTGCAGCCAGCCTACGAGAGCCAGCGTGAGCGTCGTGCCGAGCAACGAGCCGGCATACACATCCTCCACGAAATGCTGGGCTAGGTACACCCGTGAGTAGGCCGCCGTAGCTGCTAGCAGTAGCAATACGTAGCCCCAGCTTTTCTTGGTGGTAAGAATGGTGAGCAGCAGGAAAACGGAAAAAGCGGAAGTAGAATGGCCCGACGGAAAGCTCTTCAGGCCATTCATGCTCACGCCGGCGATAAGGTGCAACGCCTGGGAGTGCGCATGCCCTTGAAAATACCAAAAGGGACGCGGGTGACCCGTAAAAACTACCTGCTTGAGCAGCTGCGCGGCCAGCGAAGTGAGCACGAAGCAGCACAAGCTGACCAGGGCCCAGCGGAAGCGCACAAACAGCAGTGCCAGCGTCACTAAGGCGTAGAAAACGCCATCGCCGACGTTGGTGAAGAAGCGGAAGAAGTAGTCGAAAAATGGCGCATGGTGGCCATTAATCAAAAAGAAGGCAGTGTGTTTGGGTGTAGTTGCCAGCACCGCGCCTACGGCGAGCAAGAGCAGGAGATAAGGCAGCAGAAAGGTGCGATTTTGCCGGAGCAGGTGCAGCATGGAAGAGGAGCTAGCCCATGCCGGGGCCGGCTGGGAACGGGCAAAATTACCGCCGGCCGACCGGCTAGCCTGTGGGTGCCGCCTAACTTGCGTTTCCTAACCCGTTTTCTCGTCTCCCATGCGCTACGGTCCCATCGCCCCCGAATTGTTTATTGAAAATCGCCGTCGCTTCCGCGAGCTGTTGCCGCCGCAGTCGCTGGCTATTTTCAACGCTAACGACATCCTGCCGACCAATGCCGACGGCACGCTGGCCCTCAAGCAAAATACCGATTTATTCTACCTCAGCGGCGTCGATCAGGAGGAAAGCATCCTCGTCATTTGCCCCGACGCGGCCCTGCCTAAATACCGCGAAATCTTGTTTTTGCGCGAAACCTCCGAGCACATTCTGGTGTGGGAAGGCTATAAGCTGACTAAGGAGGAAGCGCGGCAGGTGTCGGGCGTGCCGACCATTATGTGGCTCGACTTGTTTCCGGCGGTGTTAGCGGCCCTTATGAATGAGGCCGAGTACGTGTATCTGAACTCGAACGAGCACATTCGGGCCGTGGTAGAAGTCGAAACCCGCGATGCCCGCTTTGTCAAGGACTTGCAGCGCCGCTACCCGCTCCACCAGTATCGCCGCGCCGCCAAGCTGCTGCACCAACTCCGCGCCATCAAGAGCCCCGAGGAGATCAGGCTGATGCGCCGGGCCGCCGAAATTACCGGCAATGCTTTCCAGCGCGTGCTGCGCTTTACGCAGCCCGGCGTGTGGGAATGTGAAGTAGAAGCCGAAATCCTGCATGAGTTTGTGCGCTCGGGCTCGCGCGGGCCCGCCTACACCAGCATTATCGGCAGCGGCGAAAGTGCGACCATCCTGCACTACATCTCGAACGACCGCCAATGCCAAGACGGCGACGTGCTGCTGCTCGACTTCGGGGCCGAGTACGCTAACTATGCTGCCGACCTCACGCGCAGCATTCCGGTTAATGGCACATTCTCGCCGCGCCAGCGCCAGGTGTACGATGCGGTGTTGCGCATCTTCAAGTTTGCCCAGCGCCAGCTAGTAGTGGGCAACGAGATTGAGGAATACCACAAGCAAGTAGGAACTGCAATGGAGCAAGAGTTGATTAAGCTCGACTTACTCAATGCCAACGACGTTAAAAACCAAGACTCCGACGCCCCGCTCTACAAAAAGTATTTTCCGCACGGCACCAGCCACTACCTCGGCCTCGACGTGCACGATGTGGGCTACAAGTACCGCAAGTTTGAAGCGGGGATGGTGTACACCATCGAGCCGGGTATCTACATCCGCGAGGAAAAGCTAGGGATTCGCCTCGAAAACGACTTCCTCATTACTGCCACCGGCAATGAGGATTTGATGGCCAATATTCCCATTGAGGCCGACGATATTGAGCGACTGATGAAACGCTAGCTCATCAAAAAGGCCCTTATCTACTCGATAAGGGCCTTTTTTGCAGGGCACGTTGCTTACTTGGGGCGTCGGAATAGCAGCAAATGCTGCTGAGGTAGCGTCTCGCGCACCGCCACAAACTCCAGGCCGATGGCCACCATTTCCTTTTTGGCCTGGGCCACAGTCATTTTATGAATAGCCTTGATGGGCACGTTAGGATCTTCGGCGCGGTACTCGACCAGCGCCAGGCGGCCCGTGCCGGGGCGTAGTGCGTTGCGAATGGCTAGCCCCATCTCGCGTGGGTGGTCAAACTCGTGGTAGGCATCAACGAGGAGCACCACATCGACTTGGCCGGCGGGTAGGTGCGGGTCGGTGGTAGTGCCGAGCACGGGCTGCACGTTGCGCAAGCCATTTTTGAGTTGGCGCTGCTTGAGTTCGGCGATCATTTCGGGCTGAATATCAACGGCTAGCACGCGGCCTTTTGGCACGAGCGGGGCCAGCCGAAACGAAAAGAAACCCGTGCCCGCACCAATATCGGCTACCGTGTCGGTGGGCTTGAGGTGCAGCTCATGCACCAGCGTTTCGGTGCCTTCGTCTTTGGTACGGTCGTCACGCTCTAGCCAGTCGGCACCTTCGTGGCCCATCACGTGGGCTATTTGGCGGCCTTGGTAATAGCGCCCAATGCCGTTGGGATCGCGGGGCGGGCGGGCTTCGTAGCCAGTCGAGTCGGGCGCCTGCGTAGCGATGCTACTAGCTACGAAGGCGGGCCGGCTAGCTGCATTCGATTCCATGGGCAGCTGGGTGCAGGCGTCAGTAACTGTGAGCGCTCCTATTCCCATCCACAGCGCAACGGCATTCTTCATAAGTAACTAGAGTCAATCTCCGGCAGGTTTTTGCCGCCGACACAACAACGGCCTTCAGCCTGGCGTTCAGCTAACCGGTCGCTAAACTAGCGGTATAACCGGCTACAGCGCACAAAAAAATGAGCGTACTGTTCAGCCAAGGCTCGCTGGTGAACGTACTGCACGCATATTTCTTTCACCAACCCTTCGCTTTTTTATCTTATGCAAAACCTGACTTCTGCCCTGGGCCGCCTCGCCGTGGTGCTCACCGGAGCGCTGGCCCTAGGCTCTTGCAGCCGTGCCGAATACGCAACCTTGCCACGCTCGGCGGCCTATTTGGGTAGCACTACGGTAGCTTCAGTACCGCGTCATTCTGCCGCCATCGTCCCAGTAGCAGTGCCTGAAGCCTCCGCGCCAATAGCCGTAATCACGGTGCCAGCTGAGGCCGTAGCACCACTAGCTCCCGCGGCCTCAGTAGCGGCCGCGCCTACCGTAGTACCTGCTCCGACTATAGCTGCAAAACCAGTAGCCGCAGCCACCATCGCACCGGCTAAGCTCAATTTGGTACAGCGCTTGGCCTTGGCCAAGGTTACCAAGAAAATGGACAAGCTAGCTGCCAAGTCGCCCCAGTTTAAGAAGCACGATGCCACGGCTAGCACTGCTCGTATCGATGGCAACCTACGCACGGGTATTATCTTGGTGCTAATAGGTTTGCTAGTGGGCATCTTCAGTGGTTTAATAGGTACTATCATCGCCCTAATTGGCGTAATATTCATAGTGCTGTGGTTGCTCGACTCCCTGTAGATCAACCCAGAATTTGAGACAACAAAAACCCCGGCTTGCGCAGGCAAGTCGGGGTTTTGTTTGCGAGAAGGAGTGGTCACATCGGGTCCACATCGACTACGAGGCGGGCTTGCCGAAACTCTTTCTGGTCGCGCACCACATTCATTGCGGCACAGATATCCAGCTTAGCCTGTTTGAGTAACGTGTGCTCGCGGCTGAGCTTAATGACGATCTCCTGCAGGAAAAAATTGCGGATGCGGAAGATGTACGGCGCTTCTGGTCCCAGGACGGGGCCCCGGCCCAGGCGTTCGGCTAGCTCCTGAGTCAGCAGAATGGCCGTTTTTTGGGCCAATTCCTGGTCCATATGCTTCACCGTCAGCTTAATCATGCGGGTGAAAGGTGGGTACTCGTGCTCGCGCCGCTGCTGGATTTCGTACTCGTAGAACTCCAGGTAATCGTTGCGGATAACCTTGTCGAAGATCACCTGCGTGGGGTCGCTGGTTTGAATTAATACCTTGCCTTTCTTGCCCTTGCGCCCCGCCCGGCCGCTTACTTGCACAAACATCTGGTAAGCACGCTCGTGGGCACGGTAATCGGGGTAGTGAATGATGCTGTCGGCGTTGACGATGCCCACCAGGCTTACATTCTCAAAATCCAGGCCTTTGGTCACCATTTGGGTGCCGACGAGCACGTTGGTTTTTTGCTGCTCAAAGTCACCAATGATCTGCTGGTAAGCATTTTTGGCGCGGGTCGTGTCGAGGTCCATGCGCTGCACGTTGGCTTGGGGTAGCATAATTTTGAGATCGTCTTCCAGCTTCTCGGTGCCAAAGCCCTGCGTGCGCAACGCCCGTGAGCCGCAGGCTGGGCACTGTGTCGGCATGCCTTCGTGGTAGCCGCAGTAGTGACAGCGCAGCTGGTGGGCGTGCTTATGGTAGGAGAGCGACACGGCGCAGCTCTGGCACTTGGGAATGTAGCCGCAGTCATTGCAGGCCGTCACGGGCGCGTAGCCCCGCCGGTTCTGGAAGAGGATAACCTGTTCTTGCTGCGCGATTTTGCTTTCCATCGCGTTCAGCAAGTCGGCCGAGAAGTGATTGTGCATCTTCTTCTCGGCGCGCAGCTTGCGGGTGTCAATCAGCTCAATCTCCGGCATGCCGGCTTCCCCGAAGCGCTTGGTGAGCGTTACGAGGCCGTAGCGGCCGAGCCGGGCCTGGTAGTAGGTTTCGACCGCCGGCGTGGCCGAGCCCAGCAACACCTTGGCCCCTTGGAAGCTGCCAATCATGAGGGCCGCCTCGCGGGCATTGTAGCGCGGCGCGGGGTCATATTGCTTATAGCTCGACTCGTGCTCCTCATCCACGATGAGCAAGCTCAGGTTGTCGAAGGGCAGAAATACCGCCGAGCGCACACCTACCACCACCTGGAAGCGGCCCGACAAGACGCCGTTCCACACTTCCACCCGCTCGTTGTCCGAAAATTTGGAGTGGTATACTCCTAGTCGTGAGCCAAATACGCGCATCAGGCGCGTCACTATTTGGGCCGTAAGCGCAATTTCGGGTAGCAGGTACAGCACTTGCCCGCCGCCATCCATAGCCTGGCGGATGAGGTCGATATAAATCTCCGTTTTGCCCGAGCCCGTAACGCCGTGCAGCAGCACGATGTCCTTTTGGCTAAATAAGCTCATCACCTCATCGCGCGCCGTAGCCTGGGCCTCGCTGAGCTGGAAAGGCATCTGGGCCAACGGATTTTCGTCGAGCGGGAAGCGCGACACAATCTGGTCGAACTGCTCCAGAATGCCGTTTTTTATCAGCGTATTCACTGCCGAGGGCGAAAGGTGCGGCGAACTGGTAAGCGCTGCCTTCTCGATGCCTTGGTGGTTGAGGTGCTCATTTTGATGCACTGGCACCCGTTGCAAGTACTTCAGGAGCACATCCACTTGCTTGGGCTTGCTGGCTAGCTGCTCAAACAGCTGCTCGGCCGCACCCACAAACTGGTGGGCTAGCCGCACCTTCTTGAGCACCTTGGGCGAGTATTTATCGGATAGCTGCTCAAATAGAAAGATAATGTCCTTCTGCATCAAGGACTTGATCACCTTATGAAAAGATGCCACGCCCAGCAGCGTGCTCACTTCGGTAAAAGTCAACGCCTTGCCATCTTCCCCGCGCAAGTTTTCCACAATGTGCTCTTCCTGCTCGCTGAGCGGATAAGGACTGCCCTCGGCCACGTAAGCAGGGTGCAGCTGAATGCGCGACTCGGAGCTGAGCTTGAGCGCCGATGGCAGCGCGGCATTGATAACCTCGCCCAGCGTGCACATGTAATAGTCAGCCATCCAGCGGAATAGCTTGAGCTGCGGCTGGGTCACGACCGGGGCGTCGTCGATGAACTCCAGGATGTACTTAGCCTGATACTCTTTAGGTGGTGTTTCGTGCACGGCGGCCACGATGCAGCTTAGCGTGCGCTTGGCCCCAAACTGCACAATGACGCGCCCCCCGATAACCACGTTGTCGTTCAGCTCATAGGGCACCCGGTAGGTGTAGAGCTTGGGTAAAGGCAGGGGCAAAATGACGTCCACAAACAGCGTAACCCGGTCGGGCATAGCCGCTGGGGCAGGGGTAGGCGAAGCGAATTCGAACGTAAGCGACACAGAGAATAACTAGCAGGCAGGCGAATAGTAAAGATAACCACGGCAAGCGGTAGCCTGGTTCGGTTCTATCGAACTATCAGCTAGCAAGCCGCTAGGCTAACGCTAACTGCTCGAGGGCAGCCACTACCGGGTGCACGGGTAGCTGGCAAGCCCGGTTGCGACACCCGTAGATAGTAGTTTTTGCATTGTCGCCGCGGCCTGCCAGTAATGCTAGGTTGCTGGTGCCCAGCACGCCAGCCAACACCTCATTGAGCAAGAAATATTTTTCCAGCTCGCTGGTTTGCAAAACTTGCGCAAAGCGCTCAGCGGAAGTGCCTAGCTCGGCGCTCACCGGCATAGGCCTGGGCGATATTTTCGATGAGCTTCACCCAGTTAGTAGGCGAGAAGTAGGTGCCACCATAAAATGGCTTGGCCACGGGCGTCAGGATCACATTAAGCGGCCACTCTCTCTGAATGCCCATTGCCTGCGCCCCTTCCATATACACTTGGTCTACATCGGGCCATTCTTCCCGGTCTACCTTGATGCACACAAAGTGCTCATTCATTACCCGCGCTACCTGCTCATTCTCAAACGACTCTCGTTCCATCAGGTGGCCCCAGCGGCAGGCCCCGTAGCCAATACTGACAACGATAAGCTTCTGCTCCGCCCGCGCCAGCGCTTCGGCCCCCATGGGTACCAGTCCACCGGGCTGTGGGCATGCTGAAGCAAGTAAGGACTGGTTTCGTGCGCTAAGCGGTTGGCAGGTTGGGTAGGGGAGGCGGCGGACATAAGTGAGGAGACTGAGTAACTGATGTTACGCAGCACCTGAACCAGTTTGCTGGAAACAGGCTTTTTCTGCTCTCCTGGAGGTCATTTCCAGCAAGCTGACGTGGGTAGTGCGTAACAGCAGTGAGTAAAACAAAACCCAGCCGGTAGGGCTGGGTTTCGAGAAAATCAAGTAGCCGGTGTTTCAGCGGCTGAGGGCGGTGTTTTTTTGCCTGGCGGCCGGCCCCGGCGTGAGGCGGCCGGCTTCGCAGCCGCCTTGTTTGCAGCCTTAGGGCTAGCAACCTTCGCTTTTTTGGGCCTCGTTGCTGGCTCAGCGGGGGCAGCATCAGCAGCGATAGCTAGTGGCTCAGGTAGCCCGGCAGTAGTTGTTACGGCTGAAGCAGTCGCTGCCGGTTGGATAGCTGCTTTCGGCCGGCCTCGCCTAACTGGCGGGCTAGCTGGGGTGACTTGCACTTCAGAGGCTGCTTCTGAAGACGGGGTAGCTAACGCAACAGCGGGTCGCTCAAGCAATACTTCCGGAATAATAGGCGGCGAAATAATCGGCGCCGTGGCTGGTTCGGCACTAGGCTCAGCACTTATCTCATCAACTGCTGGGGCTGGCGATCGGTACAAGCTGCTACGTTTGCCCCGCTGCACTAACCCAGATTTAGTAATGACCTTTGACTTCTTGGGTGTCGGGCCGGTTCCACGTTTACGGGTAGTAGCCAGTGCAGTCGATGCTTCCACTGGATCAGCAGCTGCTGCCGTGGGTAGCGACGCTTCGGCAGCTTCAGTAACCTCTAACGCGTCGGTTGGCAAAATGACGGTACTCTCATCGGCTAAGCTTTCGAGTAACAACTCATCTGATTCCAACGCTAGCTCAGTATCTGAATCCGTCGATTCAGGCTGGCTAGCTTGCTGCTCCGTAGCTAGGCGAGCCGCTTGCTTACGAGCCGTGCGCTTGGCACCGCCCCGTGAGCGGCGTTTTTTCTTCTTAGCTGGATAAGCGGCACTCTCTTCAGTTGGCAGTTCCGAATCAGGCAGCGGCAGCACTTCTTCAACTGCTGCTACCAATTCCTGGAACACGGGCTCAGCCAGGATGACTTCTTCAACTGGGGCTGGAAGTATTGGGCTGCTAGTACGACGGTCTCGGTTAGGACGTTCAGCGCGATGGTTATTGCGTCGCCTATCAGGGCGGCGCTCGGGCTGAGGAGCAGAACTTTGATCAGTTTCCGTTCCTTCGCCAATATCAATTCGCTCTTCATCATCTTCCGGTATCACCTCCGGTACCCAAGTTGGTTTGGGTGGGGGCAGGGCCGCTAGCTGGCGCTGCACATCGCGGAGCTCTTGGCGCACATCAACGCCTTGGCTAGCTAAGCGGGTCAGACGTTCGTGGGTTTGGTCAAGAAAAGTGCGGTGCTCCGGTGCACCCTCGTGTAGTGGCCGGTGGCCCAGGGCCTGCCGCACCGCCGCCCATTCTTTGCGGAAGCGCCCGAACTCTGCATCGAAATACACCCGCGCAAATCGGTCCCAGATATACTCTTCTGCCTGTTCCGAAGGGTGCAGCATATCTGCCGCATAGAAGCGGTAGTCGCGCAAGTCATCGGTCAGCAGCTCATAAGCCGGAAAGTAGCTGACACCTGGTAGTAGCTCGCTTAGATAGTGGCAGGCTACCCGCAGCACCGATTTACTCACCGCACTGAGTGGCAACGTATCTTTTAAATGCCTTACTGGGCTGACTGTTAGTATAATGCGAATGTTTGGATTAACCCGCCGTAGTAAGGCATGGACCTCCGCCAACGCATTCACAATCTCATCGGCCGTCAACAGCTCCTTCTCAAATAAGCTAGCCGGCAGCTTATGCAGGTTACTAACTAGCTCATCAGTTTCGCGCAAGCGGTAAGCCCAGGCAGTGCCTAGGGTCAGCACCACCGCGTCGGCGGTGCGGACGAAGTCACTCACGCGGCGTACCGTATCCTGAATAGTTTGCAGTAATTCAACCGGCGATTCGGCACCAATGGTACTATGAAAATCATGGCTTTGCCAGCGTCCCCGGGCTTCTACCACGTGCTGCTGCCAATCTTGCTCTTCACCTGCGCAGGCTCTTAACAGTTTGGCTAGCGCTAGCGGTTGAAACACGGTTCCAAAAGGGTTGACCTGTGCTAGTACCTTATTTAAGCGCAGCCGGTTGCCAATACTTTCTGCAAAGCACGAGCCCAGCGTTAGCACCCGCGCCGTGCGCGGTAGTTGCCGCTCTTGCGGCGCAATAGTTAATTCAGTCCGAAACATGAGCTGCAAAGGTAAGCCCAAAAAAAGACGCTCCACCTTGCGGCAGAGCGTCTTTATAAAAGATTGGTAACAAGCAATTAAGCAGCTACCACCCGGAAGTTTATGGTATGCTTTACTTCCTTATGCAAGTTCAGCGTAGCGGTATAGTCACCGGCAGTAGCGGGCTCCTGGTCGAAGCTCAAGCGCTTGCGATCTACGTCGATACCTTGAGCTTTCAGAGCATCGGCTAACTGCAGGGTAGTTACGCGACCGAAGATTTTACCAGTTTCACCCACCTTAGCCGGCAGGTCGAATACTTTATCACCAATACGGTCGGCTACTGCCTGCGCATCAGCTTTTACTTTCTCCGCTTTGTGAGCAGCCTGACGCACATTCTCCGTTACAATCTTCTTAGCTGATTTATCAGCCAAGATAGCTAGGCCTTGGGGAAGCAAGTAGTTGCGGCCGTAGCCAGGCTTTACTGTTACGAGGTCGTTCTTATAACCCAACCCCTTAACGTCGTCTTTCAGGATGATTTCCATGTCTAAAATCTATTTCAGGGCGTCGGTTACGTACGGCATCAGCGCCAAATGGCGGGCCTTAGCAACTGCCTGAGCCACTTTGCGCTGAAATTTCAAGCTAGTGCCGGTGATACGGCGGGGCAACAAACGGCCCTGCTCATTCACAAACTTTAGCAAAAAGTTCGGGTCTTTGTAATCCACGTACTTAATGCCGTTTTTCTTAAAGCGGCAGTACTTGTTACGCGTGTCAACGGGCTTGTTGCCGTTGTTGCGGTCGTTGTTACGGTTATTTTGCGTAGCCATCAGATTGCGTGCTTTTAAGATTACTGAGCTACGGTTTCGGCTTCTTTCGGAGCCCGCTGCTGGTTCATCTCGCCGTTGCGACGGCGTTCGTTGTAAGTCACGGCGTGCTTATCAAGCACAGTGGTTAGGAAGCGGATTACGCGCTCATCGCGACGAAATGCCAGTTCCAGTACGTCCACAATATTACCTTCCCCACTGTGATTATAAGTCAGCGTGAAATAGTAACCAGTGGATTTCTTTTGAATCGGGTAAGCTAGCTTGCGCAAGCCCCAGGCTTCAGTAGAAATGAGGTCGGCGCCATTTTCCTTAAGCACCTGCGAGAACTTCTCGACCGTCTCTTGCACCTGGCCCTCGTTTAGCACGGGGGTGAGGATGAAGACCGTCTCGTAATTTCTTACGTCCATTGACGGGGTTGATTTTATTGAGTGAAAAAATGAATTGGGGTGCAAAGGTACTGATTTCTCAGCATATTACCAAGGTTATAGGCCATTTTACCAATCAGCATCTCCATTAGTGTCTATCCAAAATAAGCTCAAAAAAGGTAAGGTAAGCTGTCGGATGAGGGAAGAGGCTGATGTACTGTGACCTCAGTTATAGCTTTGCTAACCGTTAATTACAATATTTACAAAAAAAGCAAATTGTAGAGCCCATAGTTTCTCTTGCTAGTTGTACTTTAGTACAATAAATGTAAAAATGGTGCAAGATTAGCGAAAAGCATTCGCTTATTTAGCCCATTTCTAAATAACGTTAGCAAAGGTGAAAACGCCCTTTCAAGCTTTGCTAGCCGCGATTCCTAGCCTACATTTGCACCTCGGAAGGGGGTACGCTCGCATTCCGTTTTACCGGTTCGTTTGGATGATGAATAGCTTTCTATCACGCACCAACTCTTGGGTGCTAGCTCTATTTCTGGCATTGGCTGGCCCCGCGCTGGCTCAGGATGCTGCCTCCACTGCTAACGTCACCAAAGCAGGTGTAGCACCCGGTGGCACTGCTGGTGCTACCGCCAGTGCCGCTGCTGCGCCGGCTGCCGCTGCTCAGGGTTCAGGAGGTGGCGATGCCGCTGCTATTGCGGCTGGAGACGCACTTTTTAAGAACAACTGCGCGCAGTGCCACGCAGTGAACGACAAAGTAGTTGGGCCTGCTCTAGCTGGTATCAGCAAACGTCGTGCTATCTCTTGGATTATTCCGTGGGTTAAGAATTCGAGTAAGGTTATCGCTAGCGGTGACGAGTATGCAGTGAAGCTGTTCAACGATAACGGAAAGCAGCAGATGCCTGCTTTCCCACAGCTAGCTGACAATGATATTAAGAGCATTGTTGCCTGGGTTACTTCGCAAGAGGGAGGTAGTGGCGGTGGCGCAGTAGCTAATGCAACTCAGGGTGGTGTTTCAACTGGCAATGCAAGTGCTACCGATGGCCAAGATGCTGGTGGCGGTAAATACATGGATGTTCTACTTATTGTATTGGTAGTAGTGCTGATTGTGCTGGTAGTGACCTTGGGCATCATTGCCAACTTGATGAAGGACGTACTGAAGGGTCGCAAGGACCTTGATGGCCGTGATGTAGAAATCTTGCAGCAGCGCTTCAATTGGGCTGGCCTTTACAAATCAGCAGCACTGCGTGGCATCGTAGGGGTTATGTTTGCTTTGGTACTACTTTATGAAGGTGTGCAAAGTGTAATGGCAGTTGGCTTAACGCAAGGTTACCAGCCTACTCAGCCTATTGCCTTCTCTCATAAACTGCACGCTGGTGAGAATAATATTAATTGCGCCTACTGCCACACCTCAGTTTATAAAGGTAAATCGGCCAATATTCCTTCAGCGAACATCTGCATGAACTGCCACTCGCAGATCAAAACAGAATCGCCAGAAATTAAGAAAATTTACCGTGCTATCGAGCGTAAGCAGCCTATTCAGTGGGTGCGAGTGCACAACCTGCCTGATTTGGCATACTTTAACCACTCACAACATACGCAGGTAGGTGGTATTCAGTGTCAGACCTGCCACGGGCCTATCCAGAATATGGAGGTAGTTTACCAGTACTCGGCTTTGACGATGGGCTGGTGCATCAATTGCCACCGCGAGACGCCTCTCAATACAAAAGGCAATGCCTACTACGATAACCTTGTGAAGCTGCACGATAAGTCAAATAGCGCAGTGCCATTCACAGTATCGTCGAATGGAGGCACTGAGTGCTCGAAGTGCCATTACTAAGTTTTTTAGCTAAGCTTTATATTAAGACAGTTGAAACTGATTAGAAACTACTAGTAGCTTATGCAGCTACGACGTTCTAATTGCTGTTTCGTTACCGTGTCGCCTAACTGATAAGATGAAATACTGGAAGGGAATTGAAGAGCTGGACAACTCAACGGAGTTTGCAAAACATGCTTTCGCCGAGTTTCCCGACTTTCTGCCGGTTAAGGAAAGCCGTGCTGGTGCTATTGAAGAATCTTCAGTAGCTCCTCGGCGTGACTTCCTAAAGCTAATGGGGTTTGGAGTAGCAGCTGCTACCCTGGCTTCATGTGAAACCCCGGTTCACAAGGCTATCCCGTATCTCAATAAGCCGCAAGAAGTCGATCCTACAATCTCTAACTTCTATGCCTCTACCTATTTTACTGGCTCGGACTATAATGCCGTCCTAGTTAAAACTCGTGATGGCCGGCCAATTAAGCTAGAGGGTAACCCAGAATCCCCCGTAACCCGCGGTGGGTTATCGGCCAGGGCTCAGGCAGCGGTACTTAACCTTTATGATGGAGCGCGTTTGCCGCACTTTATGATGAAGAAGGGTGCTAACCATGAGCAAGCCGATTCTGAGCAAGTTGACCGAGCCGTACGTGCTGGGTTAGCCAGTGCTACCGGGAAAATTGCTTTAGTTTCGCCTACTATCATCAGTCCAAGTACCAAACGTGCTATTGCTGCCTTGGCTGGTCGGTACCGCAATGTAGAGCACATTATGTATGATGTAAACTCTGCATCGGGCTTATTGCAAGCTAATGGTGGAGTACTACCAAGCTACGATTTTAGTCGGGCCAACATCATTGTAAGTTTAGGGGCCGATTTTCTTGGTACTTGGATTTCGCCAGTTGAATATTCGCGTCAGTACGTAACTAACCGTAAGGTTAGCACTGACAAACGCACAATGTCACGTCATTATCAGTTTGAGAGCAACTTGTCTCTAACTGGTTCTAATGCAGACGTACGAATAGCTGTTAAGCCTTCTGAAGTTGGCACTGTAGCAGTAGCTATTTACAATGCCATTGCTGGCGGTGTGTCGACGGCTAACCTGCCGTCGACAGTGCAAAAACAATTGGCACGCGTTGTTTCTGATCTGCAAGCCAACCGTGGCACCTCATTAGTAGTTTCTGGTTCGAACGATCCATCTGTGCAAACGGTAGTAGCTGCTATCAACCAGAGCTTAGGTAATGTTGGTACTACAATCAACTTGGCTGAACCTTCATTTGTGCGTCAGGGTGACGATGCACGAATGGAAAAATTTGTGGATGAGTTGAAAAGCGGAGCTATTAGCGCCGTTATCTTCTATCACGCTAATCCTGTCTACAATCACCCCCGCAGTGAAGAAATTAAAACGGCTATTGCCCGAGTACCACTCAGTGTATCGCTCAATGATCGTTTAGATGAAACTGGTTCTTTATGCCAGTACCAAGCTCCAGATAGCCACTGGCTAGAGTCGTGGAACGATTATGAGCCGAAACGCGGCTATTTGAGTCTGGCACAGCCAACAATTACACCGATTTTTAAGACCCGTCAAGCCCAAGAGACCTTCTTGCGTTGGGCTGGCTCTGACGAAACGTATTATAATTTTCTGAAAGATGGTTGGCGCAAAATACTTGGCGCTACTGGTTTTCAAGCTGCCTGGGACAAGGTAGTACACGATGGTGTAGCTAGCGGTTCAGCTTTGTCAGCTCCGGCTTTCTCGGTTGCGGCGCCTGGTATCGCTACTGCAATCAGTAGTATTCGTAGCGCTAAAAAGGGTGAAATTGAAGTTACGCTTTATGAGAAAGTAGGTATTGGGGAAGGTGGAGTGGAAGGTAACAATCCTTTTCTGCACGAGCTACCCGATCCGGTTTCGAAAGCTACTTGGGGCAATTATATAGCTGTGCCACGTAAAATGGCAGTAGCTCAGAAGTGGGAGCAAGGAGACGTTATTAAAGTAACAGCAAACGGCAAAAGTATTGAAGTGCCTGTATTGGTACAGCCTGGCCAAGCAGATGGCTCTGTTAGTATTGCTGTAGGTTATGGCCGCACAATGGCCGGTAAGGTTGGTGATCAGCTTGGTGCTAATGCTTTCCCACTCGTTCAGAACACTGACTTTGGGCCTATTTATTATAACGTAGTAACACTGGAGAAGACAGGGGCAACTAACCCCATTGCTCAAACCCAGACTCACCATACGATCATGGACCGCCGCGAGGTGGTACAGGAGAATACACTAGCTAAGTATAAAGAAAACCCTAAAGAGGTTACTGAATACGAGCGTGTTGCTACTCCTGATGGTTTAGAGAAGCCTAGTAAAGTATCATTGTGGCAGGACTACCAGTACAATGACCACCACTGGGGTATGGCCATCGACCTCAACTCATGCATTGGTTGTGGTTCGTGTGTAATTGGTTGCCAGACGGAAAACAACATTGCAGTTGTGGGAAAGCAGCAGGTTATCAACCGCCGCGAAATGCACTGGATGCGAATTGATCGTTACTATAGCTCTGACCATCATGAGGATGAGTTTGAAAAAGAAGGTAAGCTGAAGACTTATGCTGCAATGGAAGACCCCTCGGATAATCCGCAGGTTATTTTCCAGCCCATGATGTGTCAGCATTGTAACCATGCTCCCTGTGAAACAGTATGCCCGGTGCTAGCCACCACGCACAGTTCGGAGGGTCTCAACCAGATGACTTATAACCGTTGCGTAGGAACTCGCTACTGCGCCAACAACTGCCCATATAAGGTGCGTCGCTTCAACTGGTTCTCATACTATTCCAATGAGAAGTTTGAAGATGTTAACGGTCACATGTTTACAGACCTGGGCCGTATGGTGCTCAACCCAGATGTTACCGTCCGGGCTCGTGGGGTAATGGAGAAGTGTTCTTTCTGCGTACAGCGTATTCAGCTTGGAAAGCTCGAAGCTAAAAAGCAGAAGCGTAGGCCTAAGGATGGGGAAGTAGTCAGTGCATGCGCTCAATCGTGTCCTACTGAGGCAATTGTATTCGGTGATATGCGTGACCCTGCTAGTCGTATCAGCCAGTTGCTCCGTCGTGAAGATGGGGAACGAGCTTTCCACGTACTGGATTCCATCAACGTGCAGCCAAACGTCACGTACCTAACTAAGATTCGTAACGCTACTTCGGAGTTTTTTCCCGAGGAAAACGCATAATCTAGCTTTAACTAGCGCAGTAAGAGTTCAGTATTTAACTATTCATCATTATGCAGCACGTATCACCTGTACGCGAACCGCTCATAACGGGTGGGAAAACGTACCACGACGTAACCCAAGATATCTGCTACCAGGTAGAGGCTGCCCCCAACATCCGTTGGATGGGAGCCTTAGGAGTAGCGCTAGTTCTGCTAGGTGTTTTTTTCTACGCTGTATATCGTACCCTATGGTATGGTATCGGTGAGTGGGGCCTAAACAAAACAATCGGTTGGGCTTGGGATATTACAAACTTTGTATGGTGGGTAGGTATCGGCCACGCTGGCACGTTGATTTCTGCTGTATTGCTGTTGTTCCGTCAAAAATGGCGTTCTTCAATCAACCGAGCCGCAGAGGCTATGACGATTTTTGCCGTAATCTGCGCTGCTATGTTCCCAGTATTACACATGGGTCGTCCATGGCTGGCGTTCTACGTTTTTCCTCTGCAAAATACGTTAGGCTCATTGTGGGCCAACTTTAACTCCCCGCTGTTGTGGGATGTATTTGCCATTTCCACCTATTTCACGGTATCATTGGTCTTCTGGTATACTGGCTTAGTACCTGATTTTGCTACTATTCGTGACCGAGCCAAAGGTAAAATTGCTAAAGTAAGTTACTCGCTATTAAGCATGGGTTGGACGGGCTCAGCTAAGCACTGGTCACGTTATGAAACAGTATCATTGATTCTAGCTGGTGTTTCTACTCCGCTCGTGCTCTCGGTCCATACTATTGTATCAATGGACTTCGCGACTTCGGTAGTGCCAGGTTGGCATACTACTATATTTCCGCCTTACTTCGTAGCAGGAGCTATCTTTTCCGGTTTCGCAATGGTGCTTACTCTGATGCTTATTACCCGCGTGGTATTTAGGCTGGAAGATTATATTACGTTAGAGCACATTGCCCTTATGAATAAGATCATGATGGTAACTGGTTCTATTGTAGGTGTGGCTTACATCACCGAGTTTTTTATCGCGTGGTATTCGCAGGTTGAATACGAACAATATTGCTTCATCAACCGTGCTACTGGTCCTTACTGGTGGGCATATCTGAGCATGATGAGTTGCAATGTGCTCTCACCACAAGTTGTCTGGATTCGTCGGGTACGTTATAGCATCACGATGACTTTCATCTTGTCCATTATTGTAAACATAGGAATGTGGTTCGAGCGATTCGTAATCATTGTGTCTTCGCTACACCGTGACTACCTGCCTTCTTCATGGGCTATGTTCTCTCCAACCCGAATCGATGTTGGGGTGTACGTAGGTACTATTGGCCTCTTTTTTACGCTATTTTTATTATTTGCCAAATTTTTCCCGGTAATCAATATGGCTGAAATAAAAACCATCTTGAAATACACCGTAAATGATGGTCCTACTTATGGTGGTGGTAATGACGGGAGTCGTAATGCTAGCCTTCATTCTTCACCTACTCCCTATTCTACTCCCGGCGTTCCGGCTTCGGCACCTGTAAATTACGATAAGCAAAATGACTAGTCCTGCTGTTACCGCTACATCGGTTTCTACCGCTCCAGTCGCTCATAGTTCGACTAAACGTTTCGTTCTCGGTATTTTCGATGACGAAGATGTCTTGTTGCATGCTATAGATAATGTGCGCGAAGCTGGAGTAAAGATTTATGACGTTTTTTCGCCATACCCTGTCCATGGTATTGATGATGCATTAGGGATTGAGCGTTCGCGTCTACCTATCGCCGCATTTTTCTATGGCCTATGCGGTCTGTCTTTTGCTCTGTGGATGCAGATTTATATGTTGGGTTTCGACTGGCCAATGATAATTGGCGGAAAGCCCAATATTGCTTTGCCTGCCTTCATCCCGGTTAGTTTTGAGCTTACAGTGTTTTTTACCTGCCATGGTATGGTAATAACATTCTACACCATATCTAAACTTTACCCGCGTTTTAAAACGCCAGTATTAGATGTGCGTTCTACTGATGACAAGTTTGTAGTGGCTATTGAACTTGATGAAACCAGTTCTCAGATGCCGAAATTGACTCAGCTACTCCGTGAAAATGGAGCTAGTGAAGTCAATCAAAAGGAAATGACCAAATTCTAATGATGTCACCTTCTCTCAAACACGGGCTGTATACGGCCTCGCTGCTACTGAGCGTTGGTCTGGCCTCTTGCTCGCCCGACCCTAATGATCCTGGTGTAGAATATGCACCGGAAATGTATGAGTCGATTCCATACGAGCCCCTTCGCCAGACTAGCTTTAATACCATTAATCCTTTTGGGATTAATGAGCGTACGCCGGCTGTGGGTAGTGTTCCTCGTGGCAAATTAGCCTATTTCGATCACATTCCGAAGGATAGTGTTCGAATTGCTGAGCGTACTCTACAGAATCCTTATCCTTATACTAAAGCTAATTTAGAGGAGGGGCAAGTGCTTTATAGCCGTTACTGCCAGCATTGTCACGGTGAAAAAGGAGATGGACAGGGGCCAGTAGGTGTAAAGTTTAAAGGTGTACCTAATTACTCTACTGGTGCTTACAAAACGATGAACGATGGGCATATCTATCATGTCATCGAATGGGGCCGTAACCGAATGATGCCTCACGGATCTCAGGTTAATCCCGAAGAGCGTTGGAAAATTGCCATGTATATCCATGTTCTGCAAATTAATAATGATGCTGCTGATTTGCCTAAATTAGTTAAAGTAAGCGGTCCTGATCCAGTAACTAGTGAGTCCATGGGTGATGCTTCTGCCATGACTAATAGCAATAGTCAGAAAGCGCAAGGTAAAGCGCAAGCTGATATCGGTTCCGAAACGCCCGGCCAGGGCACTAAAGGCCGTAATGGCTCTAGTAAATAACTGAACTATGGCAACTCTGACTCATCATCACGAACCTGCCGCCATTGAGCAGCTAGAACTGAATCCTAAGGTTCAGCGAACCTTCTTTACTATAATAGGGGCTGGTGTACTGCTACTAATCTTAGGAGTCGTTGCTGCTCTTATGCATTGGGGTGAACACCACGAAGCAACTGGTGAAATAGTTGGTAAAGCTGCTGGTGCTAACCACGACGCCGATGTCCACGAAGGAGGTTCAGTATTATTCCGGCGTATAATAGTGAGCCTATGGCATAGTAACGTATTCTTCATTGGCGTATCCGTAGTTGGTACCGTCTTTATGGCTATCCAATATGTAGCCTACGCTGGTTGGTCAGTAGTAGTAAAGCGTATTAATGAGGCTCTCAGCGCGTGGTTGATACCTGGTGGTGTGCTGCTAGTTATACTATTCTTAATTGGGCGTCATGAGATTTTTCATTGGACGCATGAGGGCATTATGACTAAGGGATCGGCTACTTACGATAAAATCGTGGCTGGCAAAGCAGGGTTTTTGACGCTTGGATTCTACCTGATACGTATGGTCTCCTACCTTACTATTTGGGCAGTGTTCTCATGGCGTTTACGTCAGCTATCGCTTCAAGAAGATCTAAATGGAGGTACTAGTTATTTCCATAAGAGTATTACAACTGCAGCTCTATTCCTTGTATTGTTTGCAGTCACCTCTTCAATGTCCGCCTGGGATTGGATAATGTCTGTCGATGTGCACTGGTTCAGCACCATGTTTGGCTGGTATGTATTCGCCTCTTGGTGGGTTTCTGGTATAGCTGCTACTACTCTTATTGCTATCTTCTTGAAACAGGCTGGCTACCTGCGCTTCATGAATGCCAACCACTTTCATGACTTGGGTAAACTAATGTTTGGCTTTAGTATATTCTGGACCTACGTGTGGTTCTCGCAGTTCATGCTCATCTGGTATGCCAACTTGCCTGAAGAATCGGTGTACTTTAACCAGCGCCTAGGCGGTTTTGATGGGCGCTATACTTGGATGTTTTACGCCAATTTGGTCATCAATTTCGCTTTTCCCTTCTTGGCTTTAATGACTCGTGATGCTAAGCGTCAAATGATTATTATGAAAATTGTTTGTATAGCTATTTTAGTAGGTCATTGGTCCGACTTCTATTTAATGCTCATGCCGGGCACTATGAAGGGAGAAAACGGGTTCTTAATTGAAATCGGTATCGCCATGATTTTCTTGGGTATTTTCCTGATTTTAGTAACTCGGCGCCTTGTTTCAGCTTCGCTGATTCCAGTTAACCATCCCTTTGTGGAAGAAAGTGTTCACCATACGACTTAATAAATTAGAGTATAGTGGCTAAATCAAACAAAGTAAAATAGGTTCATTGCCTATTTTACTTTGTTTATTAGCTTCTGACTTTTGCCTCCTATCAAATGACTGCTTTAACTATTCTGCTGGTACTGGTGCTTCTGCTAGTCGTTTTTGGCTTGCTGTTTCGTCTCCAGATCTTGACTTCAATCTTCTCTGGTTCTTACGTTAAAGAAATTGGTACGAGTAATCGTATCAATGCTATCTTGATGTTAGTATTCATGGTAGTTGGTGGAATTGCCTTCTTCTGGTCTTTTTCTAATAACTTCTCTAAGATGAATCCGCCCATTGCTTCAGTGCATGGCCATGCAATGGAGAAGATGTTTTGGACAACGATGGTTGTAATTGGAATTGCCTTTGTTATTACGCAGGCACTGCTTTTTATATACTCATATAAGTACCAACATCAGGATAACCGGCGAGCGTATTTTTTTGCACATAATAATACAATTGAAGTTATCTGGACTATTATTCCGGCCATCGTAATGGCTTCACTAATTTTTGCGGGTTGGAAAGCTTGGACTCGTATCACTGGGCCAGCTCCTAAGGATGCTATCGTAGTAGAAGTAATGGGTAAGCAGTTCAATTGGCTGGTGCGCTATCCTGGTCGTGATATGAAGCTTGGGGTGATCAATTATCGTCTAATTGATGCTTCAAATGACTTTGGCTTTGACTTAAGCGATAAAGCCTCTCTAGATGACTTTACGGCTTCTGAAATCCACGTACCTAAAGGTCACCCCGTTTTAATTAAGATTCGTTCGCGCGATGTCCTTCATGCGGTTTATATGCCACAGTTCCGAGTTCAGATGTATGCGGTACCAGGCATGCCTACTCGTTTTTGGTTCACTCCAACTACTACTACCGACGAGATGCGGGCGAAATTAGGCAATCCTAATTTCAAATATGAGTTGGCTTGTAATCAGATCTGTGGTAAAGGACACTTTGCTATGAAGTTAAACATTGTAGTTGATGAGCCTGATGACTACGTAGCTTGGTACGCTGCTCAGGCTCCTGTTTCCCAGAACGCTGATATGATGGCTTCTTTTAAGCAGATGAGTAAACAGACTGGTTTAGGCAAAGGTGGAAGCAAAGAAGCTAAAGCCGACGCAATCGAAGAAACAGGCGAAACTCCTGCTGTTCCATTAGCCGCGCAAGCTTCACTCTAGGACTCAATTCTAAGAATTATCCCTCAATTATGGCTACTAATCTTCCGGCCTCTACATCGTCACAAGGTGGTATTGGTACTGCGCCAGTACCGCATACCGAGCACGACGAGCATCTACATGACCATGAACATCATGACCAGCACTGGTTATGGAAATATGTGTTCAGCCAAGATCACAAAATGATAGCTCGTCAGTTCCTAATTACTGGAATGGTTTGGGCTATTATTGGTGGGGTACTTTCAAGCTTATTTCGCTTGCAACTTGGCTGGCCAGAAGCCACGTTGGATTGGCTACAACCAATTCTTGGTAAATGGATTGCCGGTGGCAAACTGGATCCCGAGTTTTACTTAGCCTTGGTAACGATGCACGGCACCATTATGGTGTTCTTCGTACTCACGGCTGGCCTTTCTGGTACGTTCTCCAATTTTCTGATTCCCTTGCAGGTTGGTGCTCGCGATATGGCTTCAGGATTCATGAATATGCTTTCGTACTGGTTTTTCTTCCTGTCGAGCATTATCATGTTCTGTTCTCTTTTCTTAGAGACTGGACCCGCAGCTGCTGGTTGGACTATTTATCCTCCTCTATCAGCTCTTCCGCAAGCAATCTCAGGTTCAGGTATGGGTATGACTATGTGGCTGGTGAGCATGGTCTTTTTTATTGTGTCACAGCTGCTAGGAGGTGTAAACTACGTAACTACCGTCATCAACTTACGGACGCGTGGCTTGAGTATGAGTAAGTTGCCTTTGACTATCTGGGCATTCTTCCTTACCGCTATACTGGGTATTTTGTCTTTCCCAGTACTTTTTTCAGCAGCTCTACTATTAGTATTCGACCGCTCCTTTGGTACCTCGTTTTTCCTGTCGGATATCTACATCGCTGGTCAGGCTTTGCATAATCAAGGCGGTTCTCCAGTATTGTTCCAGCACTTGTTCTGGTTCTTGGGCCATCCAGAAGTGTATATTGTAATTATGCCCGCTATGGGTATGGTTTCAGAAATCTTGGCTACTAATGCTCGTAAGCCAATCTTTGGCTACCGTGCCATGATTGGTTCGCTGATTGGTATTTCTCTGCTTTCATTCGTGGTATGGGCTCACCATATGTTTGTGACAGGTATGAATCCATTCCTCGGATCGGTATTTATGTTTCTAACGCTGATTATTGCTGTTCCATCAGGAGTTAAAGTGTTTAACTGGTTAGCCACCCTATGGCGCGGCAACATTCGTTTTACTGCCGCTATGCTTTTTGCAATCGGCTTCGTATCATTGTTTATATCTGGCGGTTTAACAGGTATTATCTTAGGTAATGCCACGTTGGATATCCAGATGCATAATACTTACTTCGTGGTAGCTCATTTCCACTTGGTAATGGGTTCATCGGCATTCTTTGGCCTATTTGCTGGGATATATCATTGGTTCCCAAAAATGTTCGGTCGTATGATGGATGAGAAGTTAGGTTATATTCACTTTTGGTTAACTTTCGCTGGTGTATACTTAGTGTTTATGCCTATGCACTATGTTGGTATTGCCGGCTTCCCACGTCGCTATTATTCGTGGACTGGCTTCGATGCTTTCTCGCAATTCGCTGATTTGAACAAGTTTATCTCAGCAGCGGCAATCCTAGCTTTCTTCGCGCAGTTCGTTTTCATCTTCAATTTCTTCTATAGTATTTTCCGCGGTCGTCGGGCTTCGGAAAATCCGTGGAATTCGACTACGCTTGAGTGGACTACTCCAGTTGTTCCTGGACATGGCAACTGGCCTGGGGAAATACCTACTGTATACCGTTGGCCTTACGATTATAGTAAGCCTGGTTCGGAAGCTGATTTCATTCCTCAGAATGTGCCTTACTCACAAACAGCTTCATCTAACTTGCCATACGAGCGAGAACTAAATGACTAATTGATAAATCAGAATAGCCTGAACGGGCCGCCGCATTGCGGTGGCCCGTTTTATTTTGCCCGTGGTGGAGAGAAAATAGTCACCTTACTGTTTGTCTAATTAAGATGAAAGAAGCTAGTTTTATGAAGCGTTTCCAGTTTTGGAGCGTGTTAACAGTTGTAAGTATATACTTATTGGTACTGGTAGGCGGGGTAGTGCGCGCTACTGGTTCTGGGATGGGCTGCCCCGATTGGCCGCGGTGTTTTGGCCAATGGGTGCCACCCACTGATGCTCGTCAGTTACCCGCCGATTACAAAGAGGTTTATACTGCCCAACGGGTAGCTAAAAATCAAAAGCTTGCCCGTACGCTAGCTAGTCTAGGTTTTAAACAAGTAGCAGGAGATATTTTTGCCCACCCAACGCAATATATAGAAACTGATTTTAATGCCACTAAGACGTGGATAGAATACGTTAATCGTCTATTAGGCGCTCTAATTGGCATTTTCGTATTTGTAACAGCTGTAGTAGCGTGGCCTTACTATCTGAATGATTCTCCCATATTCTGGTTAGCCGTAGCTAGCTGGCTACTAACAGGTATTCAGGGTTGGCTAGGCTCATTAGTGGTTTCGACTAACTTGTTACCTATTATGGTGACTATACACATGGGCTTAGCATTATTGATAATAGCATTATTGCTCTATGCAGCACACCGAGCCCGTTGGGGGAAGACGGCGACTGAACAGGCACAGGAAGCATTCGAAGTAGCTACTGTAGGTGATGAGTCTGAAGAATTGGCTAATACTATGGGCCTGCGTTGGCTGTTATGGGGAGTTTTGTTGCTTACCTTCTTACAGATTATACTGGGTACTCAGGTGCGTGAGCAGGTAGACATGGTGGCTTCTGCGGCGGGGTATACCAGCCGTGCTGCTTGGGTTGATCGCCTCGGCAGCATATTCGAAACGCACCGCACAGTATCGGCAATAGTTGTACTTGCCAACGTATTTGCTGGGTACCAATTATGGCAATTAGGCTTGACTAGGCTGCGTCAGTTAGTAGTAGCTACGTGGGTCATCCTAGGCCTAGAAATGATTGTCGGAATTGTGCTTGCCAGTTTTGCGCTGCCAGCCTTTATGCAGCCTATTCATTTGACGCTGGCTACCTTGCTTTTTGGTACGCAGTTTCTTACCCTGCTTGCATCGCGTCGGCTGGTGTCAAAGCGTAACGTGGCATTAGCACACGTGATGACTGTGTAGTAGAGTTGTTATTGCTTGTTAGCCAAAACATTGAAGGCTTATACCTGTTCCC
>CAZERY010000012.1:0-31769 GCA_964514915.1 uncultured Hymenobacter sp. | reverse complement strand
TAGTTTTAGCATGACCCAAAACTACTACTCGATTACTTATGGCTGACTACTTAGTCAAAGTACTTGCGCTTGAACTCGAAGTTTTTGCCTAGGTACACGCGGCGCACGGTTTCGTCTTCGGCCAGCTCTTCGGCGGTGCCGGCTTTCAGCAGTTTACCCTCAAAGAGCAGGTAGGCGCGGTCGACGATGCTGAGCGTAGCCTGCACATCGTGATCGGTGATGAGGATGCCGATGTTGCGGTGCTTGAGCTTGGCTACGATGCCCTGAATCTCCTCCGTGGCGATGGGATCGACGCCGGCAAAGGGCTCGTCGAGCAACACAAACTTGGGGCTCACGGCCAGCGCCCGGGCGATTTCGGTGCGGCGCCGCTCACCGCCGCTCAGCACTTTGCCCAGGTTCTTGCGCACGTGGCCGAGGCTGAACTCGTCGAGCAATTCTTCTACTTTATCGTGCTGCTCCTTTTTGGGCATGTTGGTCATTTCGAGCACCGATAGGATATTTTCCTCCACGCTCAGGTCGCGAAATACGCTGGCTTCCTGGGCCAGGTAGCCCATGCCGCGGCGGGCGCGCTGGTAGATGGGCAGCCGCGTAATATCCTCGTCATCAACGAAAATACGGCCTGAATTGGCTTTCACCATGCCCACCATCATGTAGAAGCAGGTGGTTTTGCCGGCGCCGTTGGGCCCCAGCAGCCCCACGATTTCGCCCTGCGCCACCGATAAGGACATATCGTTGACGACGGTGCGGGCTTTGTATTGCTTGAAGAGGTGCTCGGCGCGGAGTATCATAGGCGGGGGCAAAGGTAGCCCGGCGGGGGCTGGGCTAGCCACGCCGCAACGCGGGCCCGCGGCCAGCAAGTGCGCCACGGCCCGCGCCACCTTGCACGCAAGCTGAACTATCTGAGCCGTTTCCTGTTGGGCGAAGGCTGCGGTTGCGTCGGTTATCTGGCTGCGGGCCGCACCTTTGCTGCTCAATGGGCCCACCGGCGTGGGGCCGCCACTCTTCCTGCTATGCTCGTTTTCTCTTCTTCCCAGCCGCTTCGCCTGCGCCTGGGCTGGCTCCCATTGTTGTTGCTTTTGCTGGGGGTAGGCCGCCCGGCCCGGGCCCAGATCGAGCGCCCCGTCACGTGGACGTTTGCGGCCAAGGCTGGGGGTAGCGGCGAGGCCACGCTCACCTTTACGGCCGCCATCGCGGGCAACTGGCACATCTACTCGCAGTTTATTGAGGAAGGCGGCCCCGAGCCCACGAGCTTCAAATTCACGCCCTCGCCCGACTACGAGCTGGTGGGCAAGGTGGAGGAAAGCCCCGAGCCGGTAAAGGCCTTCGAGAAAGCCTTCAACATGAACATTGCCTACTTCCCCAAGCGCGCAGTGTTCAGCCAAAAAATCCGCCTCAAGGCGCCGCAAACTACGGTAAAGGGCACACTCACTTTTATGTCGTGCAACGACGAGAAGTGCCTGCCGCCCGACGACCTCGACTTCAGCATCGCGGTAAAAGGCGCAACTGGGGCCAGCCCCGCTGCTAGCCCGGCAACTAAGCCCGCCGCCTCGGTGGCAGCCGCTGTCGCTGTTCCTGCCCAACCCGCCGCCACTCCAGCCGCACCAGTCGCAACGCCGCCCACGGCCGCCGTGGTCGATACCCTCCGGCCCGAAGCTGGCTCGGCCCCCACGCTCACCACGGCCGGCGCCGATACCAGCCGCCCGGCGGCTAGCTCGGCGCCGGCCGTCACCACCGGCGCGGCGGCCAGTACACCCGCGCAGTCGCTATGGGCCATTTTCCTGGCAGGCTTTCTGGGCGGGCTCGCGGCCCTGATTATGCCGTGCATTTTCCCACTCTTGCCGCTCACGGTCAGCTACTTTACCAAGCAGGCCAGCTCGCGCAGCCAGGGGCTAAGCCGGGCGCTGCTCTACGGGGCCAGCATCATTGTCATCTATGTAGCGCTGGGGCTGCTTATCACGGTGCTATTTGGCTCCGATGCGCTCAACGACCTGGCTACCAGCGGGCTGTTCAACTTATTTTTCTTCGCCCTGCTGGTGGTGTTCGCCGCTTCCTTTCTAGGTGCGTTTGAGCTGACGCTGCCCAACTCCTGGATTGCCAAGACTGACACGGAGGCGGATAAAGGCGGCGTGCTAGGGATTTTCTTCATGGCGGCTACGCTGGCGCTGGTGTCGTTTTCGTGCACCGGGCCCATTATCGGCACCTTGCTGGTGCAGGCGGCGGCCACGGGGCAGCGCGTGGGGCCGGCGGTGGGGATGCTCGGCTTTTCGGTGGCGCTCGCCTTGCCGTTCACGCTGTTTGCGCTGTTCCCGGCGTGGCTGAAAGCCCTGCCCAAGTCGGGCGGCTGGCTGAATTCGGTGAAGGTGGTGCTGGGCTTTTTGGAGTTGATTCTGGCCCTGAAATTCCTGTCTAATGTGGACCTGGCTTACCACTGGGAATGGTTCGACCGCGAGCTATTCCTGGCCTTGTGGATTGTCATTTCGGCGCTGCTCGGCTTCTACTTGCTCGGCAAAATCCGGTTCTCGCACGACAGCGAGCTGCCTTACGTGTCGCTGCCGCGGCTGTTTTTGGCCATCGTGGTGCTGGCCTTCACTACCTACCTGGTGCCCGGCCTGTGGGGCGCCCCACTCAAGGCGGTGTCGGCGTTGCTGCCACCGCAGCACACCCAGGATTTTGACCTTTACACGCATACGCTGGACGGCGGGGGCAGTGCCGCCGCGCCGGCCGCACACCCGGTGCGCAAGTATAGCAACCTGTTTCACGCGCCGCTGGGCCTCGATGCGTTTTTCGACTACGACGAGGCGCGCGCTTACGCGCAGCAAGTCAAGAAGCCGGTTCTCATCGACTTTACGGGCAACGCCTGCGTAAACTGCCGCAAGATGGAAGCCAACGTGTGGCCTAACCCGGAGGTGCTCCAACGCCTGCGCAACGACTTCGTGCTGGTGCAGCTTTACGTGGATGACAAGACTGAGCTAGCCCCGGCCGAGCAGACGGTTTCGAAATTCAGCGGCAAGAAAATCAAGACTATCGGCAACAAGTGGAGCGACTTCCAGGCCAGCCGCTACGGCTCCAACTCGCAGCCCGACTACGTGCTGCTCGACCCCCGCACCGAGCGCGTGCTGACGCCGCCGCAGGGCGCCAATTACGACCCCGCCAACTTTCTGGCTTTCCTCAACCAAGGGCTAGCCGGCATGCGGTAGGAGCCTTACCAGAATAAATGGGGCTTCAGACAATATTCACCTGAGGTTCGTGGCTACCTTGTAGGCCCTGGCTCGGTGCTACTACGCACTGGGCCAGAGCCGTGCCTTTTTACGCCCTCGCCCTTCAGGTGCAAGCTTTTTTACCTGCTGCCTTCCCTAGCGCTGGCACTAGCTAACCAGCCGGCGCTGGCCCAACAGAAAAAATCGACCACTCCCAAGCCCAAAACGGTGGTGGCCAAACCGGCCACCGGGGCCCGGCTGGTCGAAACCGTGACGCGCAAGCTCGGCGAGCTGGTTATTCCGTATTCGAAGTACGTGCTGCCCCAGCTCGACTTTCTCCAGACCTGGGCCCGGAAGGACGTGGTGCTACCGCCCACGCCCGCCGCCAGCGCCCAGCCCGACAAGACGCGCATCTACTTCGTGGATAAGCCCGGCGCCGCGCAGTCCGAAATCCGGGTGGGCTATACCTCACCAGCCTGCCCTACGATGCTATCGGCGACTACTACCATACTTGGCCAACTACGTGCTCGGCGGCGCCTTCAACTCGCGCATCAACCTCAACCTGCGCGAAACAAAGTCTACACTTACGGCGCTGGCTCGGGCTTCCGCAGCACTCACTACGCGGGGCCCTTTACGGCGCAGGCCGGCGTGCGCGCCGACGCCACGGCGCCTGCCATCAAGGAATTTATGAGCGAAATCGCGGGCTGCCGCTCGGGCATTACCCCCGAAGAGCTGGCGTTCCTGCAATCGTCAGTGGGCCAGAGCGATGCCTTACGCTATGAAACGGGCCAGCGCTTAGCGATACTGTCTTGTAACTGATGTTACGCACCAGCCACGTCAGCTTGCTGGAAATGACCCCCAAGAGAGCAGAAAAAGCCTGTTTCCAGCAAACTAGCTCAGGTGCTGCGTAACATCAGCTTGTAAGTTGCCTGAGCCTGGGCCAGGTATGCGCCACTGGCTAGCGCGAGACAAAGCAGTGCCCCAAGGAGTGAGTGAACTAACTTTTCACGGAAAAAACAGAAGAGAGTAGTGAGAGAATCGGTTTAGGTACTACAAATATAAAAGACATTTAGTAAGCTTAACTTATACAGCAGATAACATGATATTAACTAGGTAGTTGACTCAATACCCTTTAAATAATCGGTTAGCACTTTAAAGCTATTGAGCCAGGTATTCATCTGCTTTAGAACCTAGGCAAAAAACACTTGTCCTTGCAAGAGCAGCGCAGCAATCACCTCCCGACGAGCCGTCCGGGTACCATTCAGGTGCGATTGCAGCGCTCCGCTCGCCATGACAGACACGATTGCGTAAGGCCTACTTATGCCTGAGCTTTTTCTATCCCGACGTCCCCGCCGGGCGGTCTATTTGCTGACCAGCCTTTTTATCGGCGCGGGGGTTCTCCATTTTCTCAAGCCCGAAACCTACCTGCGCATCATGCCGCCCGCACTACCCGCGCCGCGGCTACTGGTGCTGCTGAGTGGCGTGGCCGAAGTGGCGGGTGGCGGGGGCTTGCTAGTGCCGGCCACCCGACGCGGGGCCTGCTGGCGTTGTTGCTGGCCGTATTCCCAGCCAATGTGCACATGCTACAAATTCATAACCAGCTGCATCTTCCAGCCTGGCTAACTTGGGTGCGCCTACCCTTGCAGCCGCTTTTGATGGGGATAATCTGGCGGGTGGCCTTACGCAGACACGCCTCCCGCCAGCCTGGATAGCCATCGCTGCCCGGCGTCATGGTGCTGCTGAAGGGCTCCCAACCCGGGGCCAGCACCGGGAGCGCGGGCTACTACCAGCTAGCCGGCCTGCCCCGGCGCGGTGGCACGTTGGTGTTCAGCTTGGTCGGCTACGAAACGCGCGAGCGGGCCGCACCTGCCCAAGGCACCGTGCTGAACATCGTGCTGCGGTCTGGCCAAGAAAAGCTGAGCGCAGTAGTGGTGACGGGGGCGGCTCCTGCGCAGCAGCGCCACGATGTCTTGCGTAGCGTAGCCACCGTCACCGTTGCTGATGAGCTGCAAGGCCGGGCGGCGGGTGTAGCAATCACTCCCAACCCAGCCGCAAAGCGCGCCGGACTAAAAACACTGCGCCGGGCGTTGTCCTCAGCGAGTCGGATGCTTATGAGTTAGCTACCCCGGCGGCGCTAGATTACCCAGCCCAGCCCAGCCCACAGCTGGCGCGGGCGACACCTGCGCCAAAATCCAGGAAAACGCTTTTCAACTAGTGGAGAAGGAGGCACTCAACACCTTCGCGCTCGACGTGGACAATGCCAGCTACTCCAACGTGCGGCGCTTTCTTGACAAAAGCCAGCTGCCTCCGCGCGGTACCGTGCGCATCGCCCAAGCCTCGACCGACCAGCAGTTTGCCGCTGCCGCTGCCGTGGCCGAGCTGGGCCTGCTGCGCCAAAGCGCGTAGCGTAGTGCGGCACCGCCACTTACGTCAGCGCGGCTGGCCGCGGCCCCGATGCCGACCGGCTACCGCACCGAGCTACTGCGCCTGGGCAAGTTAGCCGAAGGTCTGGGGATAGCAGTTAGCCGGTATCTGCTAGCTTTGTTCACCATCGCTGGCTTCAGCTAGCGCCTTATATAACGACAGCTAACGGCTAATCGCTAGCAGCTAACAGCTTAGAAAATGTCCTCTCTCCAACGCCGCCTGGGTTTGCTGCAAGCCACTGCCCTCAACATGATCGACATGGTGGGCATCGGGCCCTTCGTGACGCTGCCGCTGGTCATGGGCTTTATGGGGCCCAACTTCCTGCTGGCCTGGCTAGTAGGCGCGGCGCTCGCTTCCGTCGATGGCCTCATCTGGAGCGAGCTGGGCGCGGCCTACCCCGAAGCGGGCGGCTCGTACCGCTTCCTCAAGCTGGCCTACGGCGAGCAGAAATGGGGCCGTTACATGTCGTTTCTCTACGTCTGGCAAACGCTTATTCAGTCGCCGCTGGTGCTGGCCTCGGGCGCCATTGGCTTCGCGCAGTACTTCAGCTACCTCGTGCCGCTGCCCGAGTGGTGGCAGCCTAAGCTGGTGGCCGGCTCGGTGGTGTTGCTGCTGATAGTGCTGCTCTACCGCCGCATCGAGGACATTGGCAAGCTCGGCGTGGCCTTGTGGGTGGGCGTGCTGGGTCTCATGGGCTGGCTGATTTTCGGCGGCCTCACCCACGTCAACCACCCGGTGGCCTTGTTTCCGAGCGGCGGCTTTTCGGCCCTGCCGGGGCTGCTGCTTTCGGCCGCGATGGGCCAGGCGGCCGTCAAAACCATCTATTCCTACCTCGGCTACTACAACGTGTGCCACCTGGGCGCCGAGATTATCAAGCCCGAGCGCGTCATTCCGCGCAGCATTTTTCTGAGCATTCTGGGCATCGCGGCGCTGTATCTATTGTTGAACTGGAGCGTGGGCACCGTCATTGGCTGGCAGGAGGTGCAGGGCTGGCAGGCCGGCGCCGGCGACAAGTCGCAGTTCATTATCAGCGTGTTTATGGAGCGGCTCTACGGGCCGGCCGCCGCGCAGGCGGCTACCGGCCTGGTGCTGCTAGTGGCATTTGCCTCGCTCTTCGCGGTGCTGCTGGGCTACTCGCGCATTCCCTACGCGGCGGCGGCCGATGGCGAGTTTCTGCCCGTGTTTGGCAAGCTGCACCCTACCAAGCAGTTTCCCTACGTGTCGCTGCTGCTGCTGGGCGGCGTAGGCTTCGTGTTCAGCCTGCTGTTTCGGCTGGGCGAGGTAATTTCGGCTATCCTGGCCATGCGCATTCTGGTGCAGTTCGTGGGCCAGGCGGTGGGGCTGGTGCTGTTGCGTCGCCGCCGTGGCACCGCCTCATTGCCCTTTAAAATGCCGCTTTATCCGCTGCCCGTCATCGTGGCAGTACTGGTGTGGCTGGCGGTGTTTGTGGGCATCGCACCCGCCGAGGTGAGCTGGGGCGGGCACCAGTTCAAGCTCTACTTCCAGCTTGCCGCCGTGGGGATGATGGCGCTGGGCACGGGAGCGTTTTTGCTATGGAGCCAACGGCTGAAAAAGTGGCCGTTTGCCAAAACAGAAGCGAGTGCCAGCTAAGCCGGCGCCCGGCACGTACTGGCTGTGCTCGGCGTAGTGAGCTGTCTCACAATTCTTTAGCCGCAATAACCGCCACCTTACTAAAACGTACAAAGCCCAACCGCGGGGCGGCTGAGCTTTGTACGATGCACGCTATTAAACACTGATTAGTTGATAGCCGCCACGTGCGAGCGCAGCACTTCACGGGCAATAGCGAGGTTGGTATCGCGCGAATTCACCACGAGGTAGATAAACTTCGTACCGCTCGGGTTGAGCTTGAGCAGGTGCAGCTGGTTGGTGAGCGTAATAAGGATATCCTCAATCGTTTCGCCTTGTAGCTTGAGGGCCGACATGGCTTTTTGCTTCTGCTTTACTACTTCAGTATTATAAGCGGCGGCCGTTTCAGGGTTAATATTCGGCGAGTTGGAATGCGAAGCCAGGGCCATGCCCGAGGCAATGTCAACTACGGCTACCGCCATAAGACCCGGCAGGTCGGTTATAATAGCTTCAACGGCTTGGCCAGCGGGACTGTTCTTAGAATAAGCCATAACGGCGGGGATAGGGGAAATGAAATGGGGAGAAATAAATAAAGCTTGCGCTTGCTGCGCCCGTAGTTTTTGGGCGTCTTCCTGGAGTTTTCGCGCGACTAGCTTGCGGTACGTTTGCGCTTTCACATCGGCGGGCGGCAGGCTAGCCAGGCTGCCTTACCTAAGGCGGCTAGAAAAACAACCAGCGGTGGCGCTTAGGAGCGCGGGGCTGGAGCGTGACGGTGGAGGCTGCCTCCACCTGGGCCGCCGGCAGCTCCTGCTCGGCGTAGCCGCCGTAGCCGTATTGCAGCGTGGCCTGGTCATCGGCGGGCACGCGCAGTGAATAGTTGCCGCCTGCATCGGTGCTGGCGCCGTAAGCAGTGCCTTTGCGCAGCACAGTAGCCCCTACTAGCGGCTGGCCTTTCTCATTCAGAATGCGACCTTTCACGACTACAGTGCGAGCCATGCTAGCGGCGATGGCTACATCAGCGGCAGGCTTGCTCATGACGGGCAGGATGTTGGCGGGGCTGGTGGCGGCCATCGAAGCGCCGGCTAGCAGCGCACCTACCACTACCAGGCTGAAAGCGCGCTGGCGAAAGCGCTGCGGCTGCTCCCGAATGGAACGCATTTGCTTTTGCACCCAGGTGGGGGCGGCAACTACCTCCTCGGTGGTGTGCAGCTGGTGCCAGCGCGTCACCGTCGAGTGGGCCTCGCTGGCATCTTGGCGCAAGTACTGCTCCACGGCCTGGGCCGACGTGCGGACCAAGTCACCACGCAGATACGCATCGCGGTACACTGGCAGCAGTTCGCCAGTCTGGGGGTCGAAAGGAGTAGCCGTTAGTTTCATGGTAGTTGAGGAAAAAAGTAGGAGGGAAAATGGATAAATAGACTTTTTTATAATTGTATTTTATAGTTGATTATCAAGCAGCTCAATAGCCTGCCGCATCAGCTCGCGGGCAATGGCGAGGTTGGTATCGCGGGTTTCCACGACCAGGTACAAGAACTGTTGCCCTCCGGGTCGCAGCCGCAGCAAATGCAACTGCGACGCCAGCGTGAGCACTACTTCTTTCAGCTCTTCGGCTGCCGGCCCCAGTGCTGCCTGGCTGGCTTGCAGCTGCCGCACTGCCGCGGCCGCGGGAGCAGCCAGCAAGCTGGGCTGGTACTCACGCTCGACACCATAGGTAGCAAGCGCCTGGCCGGTAGCTACTTCTAGCACGGCCGCCAGCAACAAATCGGGCAGTTCGGCTAGCAGGTGCTGCAAAGCGGCGGTGGCCCCGGCGGCTAGGGGCCCGGCCCCTGCCACCACCTGGCGGCTGGGTGGCCTGCCCAGCCGCGGAAAGTTTCGGAGTAAAGGGATTTTCATAACGTTCGGAATGGGGTCATCCCGACGGAGCCCAAGGGGCGGGTAACTGAAGTGATAGCGTTAGGGAGCGTAGCTAAGTACTGGTTTCCAAGCCCCGATGAAGACTACCTCTGTGCCTGGTGCTGCTCTTCTTACGGTTACAGCGCTCACACTAAGTAGGAGATCAAAAGAGATTATAGAGGAAAGCGTAAAGTGAATAATATTAATAAGAGCGGCACTTGTTTTATTAGCACATAATTAAGAAAGCCAGAAATCTACTTTACAAGCAGAGTGTATTAACTACTACTTAATAAAAACCTTTAACCTTATTGCATGTGACAAAGCTCTAACATCGTAGTTGACAAAAAAATGATTTACGTCATTTTATGAGATGATTTGTCTCAGTTTTTAACTCGCTCGCAATTCAATTATAATATAATTAAAGTCATTTCGATCGCGTGGCATCTCTTACAGAAAGTAGTATAAAAACCAGCGGCCCAGCTAGCTCCAGCACAGTAGTGCGAGGCTAGCTGAGCCGCTAAGTGCTCCTAAAATCTATGATGAGCAGGGTGATAAGCTAGCGCTCTAGTTATATAGCGTGGCGATTTCGAGGAGGCGCGGGGCGTTCAGGATGGTAATCTGACTGCCCTTGGTCGCAATGAGACGCGCATCTTTAAACTCGGACAGCAGCCGGCTGACTGTTTCCTTGGCCGTGCCGACCAAGGCTGCCACATCTTCCCGCGATAGGGCAATACTGAACTGCGCCGCGGCGGGCTCTTCGCCAAAGGTGCGCTGCAATAGTAGCAAGGCGCCCGCCAAGCGCTCGCGCACGGGCTTATAGGCTAGGTGCATCATCCGCTCTTCGGCTTCGGCTAGCGCACCAGCCAGCAGCTGCATCAACGAATTGGCAAACTGGCGGTTGGACTGCACGAGGTGTAAGAAATCGGGCCTAGGCACAAAGCAAACCACGCAGTCGTCGAGCGCCACCGCCGAGTTGGAGTAGCAGCCGCCCAGTACGAGCGCCTGGAAGCCCAGCACGTCGCCGTGCCGCACCAGCTGCACAATTTGCTCCTTCTGATCGCTGCCAACTTTGGTTACTTTGATTTTACCCCGGTGTACGCAGTGCAGCCCTTGCGCAATAGCTCCTTCCTGGTAAATAAGCTGGCCTTTTTGATAGAATTGAGCCGACTTATTGGTTGAGACAAACTCTAGCTCCTCCAGTGGGCAGCACCCCAGCAAAGGGCCTTTGCGACTAGGGCAGTTTTGGCAAGTTGGGGCAGTAAAGCGACTCATAGCACTAACATCGTAACTAAACTACTGCTGCGAAGATACTATTGACATAAAATACAACAATCTCGCAATATGCTCCGCTTAGTGAAATAACTGCAAGTATATTGCTGAAAGTAAGCAATATAACGAGTGCTAAATAAATAAAAAAGGCTACTCCCTCCCGGGAGCAGCCTTTCCATAATGCAATTATACGTTGTTAAACTCCCAGCAGCAAACGAGTGGGATCTTCGAGTAGCTCTTTCACCCGCACCAGGAACGATACTGACTCGCGGCCGTCGATAATGCGGTGGTCATAGCTCAGAGCGAGGTACATCATCGGGCGAATCACCACTTGGCCGTTCTCGGCCACGGGGCGCTGAATGATGTTGTGCATCCCCAGGATGGCCGACTGCGGCGCGTTGATAATCGGGGTGCTCATCATGGAGCCAAATACGCCGCCGTTGGTAATGGTGAACGTGCCACCCGTCATCTGCTCGATGGTGAGCTTGTTGTCGCGGGCTAACCCGGCCAGGCGGCCAATCTCCTTCTCAATACCATCAAACGACAGCTCTTCGGCATTGCGGATGACGGGGACCACCAAACCTTTGGGCGCCGACACGGCAATGCTGATATCGCAGAAGTCGGAGTAGACGATGCTGTCGCCGTCGATTTGGGCGTTCACGGCGGGCCACTCCTTCAGCGCCACGCACACGGCACGGGTGAAGAACGACATGAAGCCGAGGCCCACCCCGTGCTTTTCCTTGAACTTGTCTTTGAATTTGTTGCGCAAGTCCATGATAGGCTGCATGTTCACCTCGTTGAAGGTAGTGAGCATGGCCGTCTCATTCTTCACCGTTACGAGGCGGCGGGCTACCGTTTTGCGCAGGTTGCTCATGCGCTCGCGGCGCTGCGTACGGTTGCCCATAGTGGGGCTACCGGCAGCGGGCACCGGGCTAGCCGGGGCAACGGGAGCCGCTGCGGCCGGGGCTGGCGCAGCAGGCTTAGCCTGGGCATTCTGGGCATCTTCTTTCGTGATGCGGCCGTCGCGGCCCGAGCCGGCTACGTCGGCAGGATTGATGCCTTTCTCACCCAAGATTTTGCTGGCGGCCGGCGACGGCACGCCCGTAGCGTAGGTACTAACGCTGCTAGCCGGCGTAGGAGCGGCAGCCGCCGGGGCACTCGGCGTCGGGGTTGCGGCAGGGGCACCGCTGCCTCCCTCGATGCGGGCAATAGTGGCGCCGATGCTGATGGTTTCGCCCTCTTGCACGGCGTGGCGCAGAGTGCCCGCGCCTTCGGCCGGCAGCTCAAACGTGGCTTTATCCGACTCCAGCTCGGCGATCACTTCGTCGCGGCTCACTTGCGCACCGTCGGGCTTCAGCCATTTGGCTACCGTCACTTCGGTGATGGACTCGCCCACGGCGGGGATTTTCATCTCGACTACGCTACCACCCGCGGCGGGGCTAGTGGCAGGTGCGCCGGGTGTAGCGGGGTCGCTGCTGGCCTGGCCAGCTGGTGTGCCACCGTAGCCCGACTGGTCACTGGCCTCTGGGTTTTGCTCGCCCTGCGCCAAGGGGTCGGCGGTGCTAGCGGCGGCCGACGCGGCCGGGCCAGTGCCAGCCAGCTCGGCGATTACGGTGCCGATCCCAATTGTTTCACCCTCTGCCACGCGGATTTTGAGGGTGCCATCGGCTTCGGCGGGTAGCTCAAACGTGGCTTTATCCGACTCTAGCTCGGCGATCACTTCGTCGCGCTTCACGGCCTCGCCGTCTTTCTTAAGCCACTTAGCAATGGTGACTTCGGTGATGGATTCGCCGACGGCGGGGATTTTGATTTCGGTGGGCATGGGCAACGGGTGGAGGGAAAGCGTCTAAATCTTACGTGGTTAGTTCAAGAAAGCTTGCGCTTCCGGGCGCAGCTTGGCGCGAAAGCGGTAGGCCATCGCTAATAAGTCGGCGCAAGTGTAGCTCGGCGCGTCGTCAGTTTCATAGCGTAGCTCTACGGCAAACTCGTTGAGCGTAGCCGCGTCAGCCAAGTCTTGCAGAGTGAACTGCGAAATGTTAGCCTGCTGAAGCGGTGGTAGCAGCTTCGTTAGATCGTGGATAAAAGGTGCGGGCAGCGACGAGGCAACCAGTACGGCTTTGGCATATTTCTCAACAGCCTGCTGGCAATGAAAGCCAATTGTTTCATATAAGTGCGGGCTAGCTTGCAATAGCGTTTCCGCGGCTTCTATATCGTGGTCGGCCTTTAGAAGCGATATCGCCACCCGTTTTTGCTCAGGAGTACTAGGCTGCATACAATAACCTGCCTTGCTGCTCGGCAATAGTTTCTACCGATTGGAAAATGCCCGCTGCTCGCTCCATCTCCGCCGGGGTGCGAATCAAAATATCCATTGCTGGAGCATCGGTACCCCATAATAGCGTGCGAATAGCAACGGCCCGCTCCGTTCGCTTAGCCTCCGCTTTCTCCTTAATAATGAGCAAATCCAGGTCGCTGTGCTCCGTCGGCTTGCCGTAGGCATACGACCCGAACAGGATTATCCGGTCGGGCGCGTAGCCTTCGACGATGTGGCGCACCACCGCCTGGATTTGCTCTTCGGTTATCATGGCTACTCTTGCTTCTTGGCCACTTCGGCCGTCTCCTTGATTTGCTCGTCGGCCACCGCTTCGCGGGGCTTGTCGAAGGCGCGGGCCACAATTTCTTTTTGCTCCTTCACGTGCACCTTGTTGTAGCCCGTGGCAGGCGAAGCCGAGGGCTTGCGCGCTACCACGTCTTCGAGGTCGCGGCGCATAAAGCGCAGCAGGTAGTTCCAGTAGCCCATGTTTTCGGGCTCTTCCTGTACCCAGTACACTTTGGCTTTGGGGTACTTAGCTAGCTCGGCATCGAGCTGCTTCTTCGGGAAGGGATGCAGCTGCTCCATCCGCACGATGGCGACGTCCTTACGATCGGACTGCTGCTGCTCGTCGAGCAGATCGTAGTACACCTTACCCGAGCACAATAGCACGCGCTTCACCTTCTTGGCATCGGCGAAGCTGTCACCCAATACTTCCTGAAAGCGGCCGCTCGTGAAATCCTCCACCGGCGATACGCACAGGGGGTTGCGCAGCATCGACTTGGGCGACATCACCACCAGCGGCTTGCGGAAATTCCAGGTGAGCTGACGGCGCAAGGCGTGGAAGAAGTTGGCGGGCGTCGTGATGTTGGCCACCACGATGTTGTTTTCGGCGGCCAGCTGCAAGAAGCGCTCGGGGCGGGCGTTGGAGTGCTCGGGGCCCTGGCCTTCGTAGCCGTGGGGCAGCAGCATCACGAGGCCGTTCATGCGCTGCCACTTGCTCTCGCTGCTCACCACAAACTGATCGATCATGGTCTGGGCCCCGTTGGCGAAGTCCCCAAACTGCGCTTCCCATACCACCAGCGCGGTGGGGTTGGCCATGCCGTAGCCAAATTCGAAGCCTAGCACGGCATATTCGCTCAGCAGCGAGTTGAAGATGCTCAGCTTTTCGTGCTCGCCACTCAGGTGGTTGAGCGAGTTGTAGGGCGCCGACGTTTCGGCGTCGTGCAGCACCGCGTGGCGGTGCGAGAACGTGCCGCGCTGCACGTCCTGGCCACTTACGCGCACCGTGTGGTTTTCGCTCATCAGGGAGCCGTAGGCCAGCAATTCGCCTGCGGCCCAGTTGAGGGTGCGGGTTTCGTAGAACATTTTGCGGCGCTCCTTCAGCAGGTTATCAATCTGCTTGATGGGCCGGAAATTCTCGGGAATCGTGGTCAACGCCTTAGCCACGCGCTCCACGATTTCCTCGCTGATGCCGGTTTCCGGCGACTGCTCGAAGTCTTCGTTGGTGCTGCGGCGCAGGGTGCGCCACTCGTTTTCGAGCGCCTGGTACTTATAAGGTAGCGGCTGCTGCTTCACCTGGTCGAGGCGGGCTTGCAGCATGTCGCGGAACTCCTTGTCCATCTGGCTGGCCAGTTCGGCATCCACGTCGCCGCGCTTCACGAGCGTGGCGTTGTACACCTCGCGCGGGTTGGGGTGCTTCGAGATGACGTTGTAGAGCGTGGGCTGCGTGAACTTGGGCTCGTCCGACTCGTTGTGGCCGTGGCGGCGGTAGCACACCATATCAATAAAGATATCGGCGTGAAACTGCTGGCGGTACTCGGTAGCTAGCCGCACCGCAAAAACCACGGCCTCGGGGTCGTCACCGTTGACGTGAATCACCGGCGCGTCGATGATCTTGGCCAGGTCGGTGCTGTAGATCGATGAGCGAGCGTCCTCAAAATCAGTGGTAAAGCCCACCTGATTGTTGATCACGAAGTGAATCGTGCCACCCGTCTTATAGCCTTCCAGCTGCGACATCTGCGTCACTTCGTAGCCAATGCCCTGGCCAGCCAGGGCCGCGTCGCCGTGGATGAGAATGGGCAGAATCTGGTGATAATCACCGCCGTACTGGTGCTCAATCTTGGCGCGCACGAAGCCTTCCACTACTGGGTTTACCGCTTCGAGGTGCGAGGGGTTGGGCGCCAGCTTCAGGTTAACTTTCTCACCCGAAGTCGCGGTTACTTCCGACGAGTAGCCCATGTGGTACTTCACATCGCCGTCGCCCATGGTGAGGTCGGGCGTGGCCGTGCCTTCAAACTCCGAGAAAATCTGCTCATAGGTCTTGCCCATGATGTTGGCCAGCACGTTGAGACGGCCGCGGTGAGCCATCCCAATCATCACTTCCTTCACGCCTAGCTCGGCCCCCCGGTTGATGATGGCATCAAGCGCTGGAATGGTCGTCTCCCCACCTTCCAGCGAGAAGCGCTTTTGGCCCAAGAACTTGGTGTGCAAAAAGTTCTCAAATACTACCGCCTCGTTCAGTTTCTTCAGAATGCGCTTCTTGTATTCTTTATCGGGGTTAAAAGCCAGCGCATCGTGCTCGGTTTTTTGCTGAAACCACTCCAGCACTTTGGGGTCGCGGATGTAAGTGTATTCGAAGCCCACCGTGCCCGCGTAAATGCTAGTAAGCGCCGCCACAATCTCGCGCAGCGTGGCGCTGGCCCCCAAGCCCAGATCTTGCCCCTGGCGAAATGCCGTGTCGAGGTCGCCGTCACTCAGCCCAAAGTCGCTCAGATTCAGGCGCTCCCGGCGGTCTTTGCGCTCGCGCACCGGGTTGGTTTTGGCGCGCAAGTGGCCCCGGCTCCGAAATGCCTGAATGAGGTTGCGAACGGCCGTTTCCTTGTCGCTGGCTACCGCACCCTGGGCCAAGCCAGGGGCATTATTGGTAGATGCCGCCGTGTTGAGCACCCCGTAGTCATCCGGCTGCGGCACGGGGCCGGGCGCCGGGCTGGCCGCCGTTTGGGGCGCGCTGCCATTGCTAGCCGCTGTGGCGGTCCCGGTGCCGGGTAGTACCGAAGCGCCTTCGGGAAACTGCTGCGAAAAATCGAACCCCTCAAAGAACTTACGCCAGCCAAAATCGACCGATTCGGGGTTTTGTCGGTACGCCTCATAAAGCGTTTCGATGGCCGCCGCGTCGGCGTTGGCGATATAGGAGTAGGTATCCATGGTGGGAATTTGAGAGGCTAGTTGAAGCAGCGCAAAAGTAAAGTACCTGGCAGTAAATAGGAAACCCGTATTCGATTACGCAAATTTCCTTGGTTTTCAACCAGATAAAAAATACTCAGCAACGCTGCTATGTCTTTGGTTAAGCAATTTAGCTAAATTCAGCATAAGGCGTCTATTTCTTACCCTAAGGGCAGTTCAACCACTACGTCTCGCAAGGCTAACCCAGACGCCCCGTCAGAGCGGAGGTTTAATGTGCACTCGCCATTTGGCATTAATCTAACAATTAGTTGACTTTAACGTCAGCCAACCCACTATCCATTGGATTATAATTTATCAGGAAACCCTACTATCTTATTCATTGTTAAACACTTCCTATCAGTATTGCAGACACTCAATTACGCCTAACTCATCGGGCCAAAATGGCGAGAAATTTACCTTTTATCTTATGCAAAGTGCCCAAATAGTGGTGAACGTTATGCTAGTAGTCGCGGCACTGAGCCCCGCACGCTATCAGGCTACTGCTCATACTGGCAAGACGGTTACCGTCGCGTCTATTTCGCCTATAGGTCGCTACCGACTGCATCGTCGGGACTTGGCAAAGCCAGTGGCCGCAGTCCGCGAACTCACCTACACAGTAACTGCCACCGCCTACCAAGCCGTAGCGGCCCAAACGGACGACGATCCCTTTACAACGGCCGATAATTCGCGTATTAAGCCGCACTACAGCAGCAAGACCCGGTGGCTGGCCATCTCACAGGACCTGCTGACGCAAGGGGGCGGCAAGTTTCAATACGGTGATAAGGTGCTGGTGCGGGGTATTTCGCCGCAGCTCGACGGCATATACACCGTCCACGACACGATGAATAAGCGCCACCGCCACTGCGTGGATATCCTGACGCATCCCCGCGAGAAAATCGACCTTTTTACCAAGGATGTCCAGCTGAAGCTCGTACCCATAGCGCTTACCCGTCAGCCAGTGCGGAGCAAAGCCAGTGCTCGGCTGCGCGCTACGGCCCAAAGGGCTAGCCCCGCCCGTAAGCAGTGGCTAGCCCCCAGTAGGCATACTGACTATTTTGCCAGTGCCATCTTGTAAATACGGAACGGCTCGTGCGCCTGGCCCGCGCCTTTGTTCCAATTTGGGGTTTTGTCAAGCTCCGACACCGTGAAGTAGATGCTCTTGCCATCGGGGTCCCAGGCGAAGGTATCGGGCCACTCCAGGCGGGCTTCTTTTACCAGGCTTTCAATTTTGCCATCGGGCGTGCGACGCAAGATTTCGCCGTTTTCGAAGCCCGTCAGGTAAAGGTTGTTTTTGCTGTCGATTTCCATCCCGTCGCAGGCTGGGGCGTCGGCTAGCTTCTCAACGGCAGCGGCTACCTGGGCCGGGCTCAAGGCCGCGTTGCGCAGCACTTCCGTCTTGATGCGGTACAGCGAGTGCCCCGACAGCGCGCGGTAATAGAGGTACTGGTTGTCGGTGCTCAGCGCGATGCCATCGGCCTTAAACTGGCCGGGCTTGCCGTCGGGCTGGTAAAGAGCGTGGCCCTGGGCAGTGGTAATGAACCCTTTAACCGGCATGGTAGACGTATGGTGCACCAGCAGCGCACGCGACTTACCCGTTTTCAGATCCACTACTACCAGCGAGCCGTTGCCCGACTCCGTCAGGTAAGCATACTGGTTTTGCAGGTCGATGCGCACGTCGTTGAGGTACGACTTATGCGGGGCCACGCTCTCAGGAATGGCAATCGTTTGTAGTACCTGGCTGGTTTTGGGGTCGGTTTTGACCAGTTTGGGGCCACCGGGCACGATAAATTTGAGGCCGGGAGCAGCCGGATCTACTATCCACAGCATGCCTTGGGTATCGACGTAGCCCGCCTGAGGCGAAATCCAGTGCTTCTGGGGCTCGGTTTTCACCGAGTCGTTCCACATGCACCAGCCGGCGTCGGGGTAGGCCGAGAGCGTATTATTGGCGCCCACCAGCGCCACGGGGAAGGTGGGGTTGTAGTCCCAGCGCGGCGAGAAAGCGAATATTTTGCCACCGGGAGCCACGGCCACACCTGTTACCTGCGGCGAGTTAATTTCGGCCACAATAGTTAGCGGCGAGTTGGCCGGCGCGGGAGCAGGAACGTGGGCGGCTGTCGAGTCGGCGGGCATGGTGCCGCGGCCCTGGTTGGTGGCCGCATCGTTGCCGTTGCAGGCGCCTAGCAGCAGGCTGGCGGTAGCCACGGCGGCGGGGGCAACCCAGATTTTGGGAAGGGAAAGCGACATTGGAAGTAAAAGGAGATGAACTAAAAAACCCCGGCTCGCAGAGAACCGGGGTTTGGCATACGGGCAGCACGGGGTAGCTGTTCGGCTGCGCTTCAACCAGCCGCTTTCTGCTAATAAATTAGCGTTTCCATTTTACCAGACTAGCCATTGTAAGCCAGCACGGCGAGCTGCTCGGCGGCCGCGGCAGCGGGCTGGGGCTGGCTGGCAGCATCATACAGCAAGCTCAGGGGCTGGAAGGGGTTGCGCAAAATGACGGCTTCCGACAAGCCCCACCGGGGCCACAGGCCGGTGAGCATGTGCGCATAAGCGAGGTTGTCCCAGGGGTTGAAGATGGTGGCCGTCACGTCATCGACCAGCGCATCGAGCACCAGCTCGACGCCGGCGGGGTCGAGCGGGCCGGGGCGGCGCGGGTAGATGTCGGGCACGGCAGCCAGCAAATAGGCCGCGTAGTACGTGCGGGCCTTAAACTCAGCTACTTGCGCGGGGTGCAGCGGGCGCTGGGCATCGGCGTACACCTGGCGCATGGCCTGGCCGATAAACCCAATATCAACCAGCGTGGCGACCAGCACCGCCTGGCCGAGCTTTATGCTGAAGACCAGCGTATTCAAGTCGTCATCGTACGCAAACGCGGGCGCCTCGTACTGGTCATCCACGTCGAGCACGAAGACCGAGCCGGGCACGAAATCGGCGTAGTCGGTGGGCACGCGCAAGCCTTGCAGCAGTTGAAAAAACGCCCGAAACCGCTGGAGCAGCTGGGCATTCTCGGCCAGCGGGTACAGGGGTTTGATGAGAGGCTCCTGCTGCTGCACCAGCTCGGTGACGAAGATGCCGTAGAACATCTTGGCTAGCCACTGCCACAGGCGGGCGGGCGGCAGGGCACGCAACGCGGCCGGGCCGGCCAGGGCCGCGGCCTGCACCTCGGCCTCCAGCTCGGCAAGGCGCAGCCGCAACGCGGGGGCTAGCGGCAGGCGCAGCGCGGCGTAGGTGGTCTGGCTTTGGTCGAGCAGGTAGACGGGCCGGTCGGCCAGGCCGTAGGCCGCTTGCAGCCAGTTGGCAAATACCGGCACAGTATCGGTGGGCCCCACGGGCTCACCAGTTAGGAAGCAGCGGCCAGGGCCAAACTGCATTCCCTCGAAGGGATCGTAAAGGGTAATCATAGCGGCGCTCATAGCAGCCGCAAAGGTCGGGCAAAAGTGTGGCTGACGCGAAAGCGGCACGCCGCGCTCGCTTCCATTGAGCCAAGGCGGCTCTCGGAATACTGGGCGCAGCGTGCCGCTGGGCACGTACGGCTACCGGGGCTAGCGCGAGAGCAGGTTGCTGGCTTTGATCAGCTCGCGGCTCAGGTTGTGCAGCGCATCGGAGTAGCCATTGGCCGACTCCTCGCCGATTTTGGCAGTTTCGGCGCCGAGGCTGGCCAAAATTTCGGCTAGCTCGTGGGCTTGGGTGTCGGAAGATTCGAGGCGCTGGCGCAAGAGTTTGATTTCCTGGCAGATCTTGGCCAGGCCAGGGCGGTCGCTGGCTTCGAGTACCAGTTCCCAGCGCTCTAGCTCGTGCCGGCCGGTGGCGCCGTCGGCGTTGGGCAGGCCCTGGCCGAGCAGGTTGAGGGTATCGGTGAGCAAGGCCGTGCTTTGCTCGTCGCTGATGTGCAGGGGCACGGCAGGGGTGTGGGCGGCTTGGGGGGTCGGGGCGGTGGAGTCCATGGGCAGGGGAAAGTAGAACTCGTCTATACTTGGGGCGAGGCAAAAAAGTTAGTGGCTTGCCCCGGGCGGGCAGCCCTGGCAAAGGTTACCTTTTACCAGCCAGCCTAATTAAGCGGCAACTTTCCACTTCTCACCAAATTTTTGCCATGAATTTCGCCTTCAAAACCCTGTTTGTTGCCGCCGCTGCCCTGAGCTTCACCGCCTGCTCGACCGACAGCTCAAAGACCACTAACCCCGACGGCTCTACCACTACTACTACCGAAGTAACTACGCCGAGCGCCGAGCAAGTTGGCGATAAGATGGACGCCGCTGGTGATAAAGCCGAGGCTAAAATGGATGCTGCTGGCAATAAAATCGACGCTAAAATGGAAGAAGCCGGCGACAAAATGGACGCTGCCGGCGACCGCGCCAAGGCCAACGCCAAAGAAGCCGATGCGAAGATGGACGCCAAAATGGACGCCGCTGGCGACAAAATGGATGCCATGGGCCATGCTGCTGCCAAGTCGGCCCGCGAAACCAAGGCTAACCTGAAGGCTGCTGCCAAGAAATAAGTTATCGGGCCCTGCTGAGTAGGGCCAGCACGCTGAAATACTAGCGATAGAAACGCCGGGCTGTGCGCAGCCCGGCGTTTTTTTTGGGCGGGTGGCGTGTGCAATGGGCCCGGCGGCGGCATCCTGCCGATGGCAGGCAGGAGTGTTCGCGCCCACTCCTACCTTGCCGCCGTGTTGTTTCGCCGCCGAGCTACCATCGTTTCTACCGCTGCGCTCTCCGACCAGGAGGTGCTGGCCCGCTACCGCCTGGGAGGCGAGGTGGCCGACCTCGGCATGCTCTACGAGCGGCACTTGCCGGAAGTATTTGCGGTGTGCCGCCGCTACCTGGGCCCACCCGATGAGGATGCCCAGGATGCGGCCATGCAGCTTTTTGAGCAGCTGGTGGTGAAGCTGCGGGTGCACGCGCCCGAGCATTTTGGGGCGTGGCTCTATACCACAGCCCGCAACTATTGCCTGATGCAACTACGCGCCCGCCAGCGCGGCACCGCCAGCGGCGGCCCACTGCTCCTGCTGCCCGATGCTGCCGATGTGGAGCTAGCCGCTGCCCGCCACCTACCCGATGCCACCGCCGAAAATGAGGCCACTGCCCAGCACGAAGCCGACCTGCAAGCCTTGGAGCTAGCGCTGAGCCAGCTGCCTGGCGAGCAGCGCCGCTGCCTGGAGTTATTTTACCAGGAAGAAAAATCGTATCAGGAAATCACGGAGCTCACTGGCCTGGCCGTCAACCAAGTCAAAAGCCACCTTCAAAACGGCCGACGGATGCTCAAGCTCGTTTTGAGTAAGGAGCTAAAGATGAGGGAGTGACTTGTCTAACCGGGCCACTCGGCCGCGCGCCAGCCTAGCTTACTTAGTCATTTCCTGCCAATTCATCCTTCACTACCATGCTGCCCACCACCCCCCTACTGAACGCTACTGCCCCGGCCGGCCCGCACCTGCCCGTGGCGCTGCTGCGCCAGTATGCGGCGGGCACCCTGGCCACCGCCGCGCAGCACCGCGTAGAGGCCCACACGCTAGCCTGCCCCCGTTGCGCCGACGTGCTGGCAGGCTTGCTTCAAACACCGCCCGCTACCACCGACCAAGCCCTGGCGCAGTTGCAGCTGCGGCTGCGCCAACGGGTGCAGCAAGCCGCCCCCTCCCGGCAGATGCTCGCGCCGCGTCAGCCCCACTGGCTGGCCCTTCAGCTAGCCGCGGCGGCCGCCCTACTCCTGGGCCTGGTGGCCGGAGGCTGGTGGGCGTGGCAGCAGCGCCACCTGGGGCGCGCCCCTGCGCCGGTAGTGCTGACGGAGACCACGCGGCCTCCGGCTTCAGGAACCGATTCAGCGCAGCAGTCTACTGCTAAAGTCACTACGACCATTGGCTCAGTTGCCGCATTCCCGGCTCCGCGCCCGCAAGCGCAGCCAAACTATCGGGCGCAGGCCCGGGCCAGCCACCAGCCAGCCGCTAAGCGCTCGGCACATCCTTCGCCAGAAGGCGCAGTAGCGACGGGCACCCCACCAACCGCGGTACCCATTGCCAGCAAGGCTACCCCCGTATCGGCTACTACGACGGCAACTCGCAGCCCCGCCGATGCGGCGCGGGTGCGAGTTGCCGCGATGCCCGCAGCCGGGCCAGCCCCCGTTCCGGTGGGCGGCCCGGCCGCCCTGCACGAAAAGCTGCGCCGCGAGGCAGCCAAGTTTGTACCCGAGGCGCCTGAGCACTCCCTGTCGGGTACGGTGCAGCTGCGCGTCACCATCGGGGCCAATGGGAAGATTGAGCAGATTAAGGTACTGCGCGGCTTGCGCGCTGACTACGACGCCGAAGCCCGGCGCCTCGTGTGCGAAGGGCCGGCCTGGGTGCCGGGCAGCAGTGGCGGGCAGCGGGCAGCGCGGGTGGCAGACGTAGCCGTGCCTTTCTAAACAGCTAGCCTATAGCTTGGTACCGGCCTTGAACGTATGGTCATCCACCGATTTCAAAAACCTGACGAAGCCCGTCATGTAGGTCTGTTGGTCGTCGTACATGCTCATGTGGCTGCCTTGTGGGCAGATGAGCGACGCGCCCTGCTTGACTTGGGTGGCTATCCAGGCCATGTGGGCGGGGTCCATGGTATCGTACTTGCCACCGATGCTGAGCACCGGGATGGTGAGTTTCGGCAGGTCTTTGGTCCGGTCCCAGGTAGTAAGCTTGCCCGAAATACCAAACTCGCTGGGGCCCTGCATAGTTACGTAGAGCGACTGGTTGATTTTGCTCATGGCGCGGCGCACGGGCTCGGGGTTGGGCACAATGCGGCACAAGTGCTGGGCATAAAAATTAGGCTCCAACAAACCCATGTAGCGAGGACTGCCGAAGTCCTTTTTGGCTTCAATCTGCCGGATTTCGGCGAGCACCGCGGGCTTTAGCTGCTTGGCGAGCACCTCGTCGGCGTAGCGGCCGTAGGCGGGGCAGCTCATCATCATATTGGAGATGATGAGGCCCTTGAGGTTTTGCTGGTACTTGAAGGCGTACTCGGCCGCCAGGATGCCGCCCCAGGAGTGGCCCAGCAGGTAGAAATTAGCTTTGGTTAGGTTCAACGCCTGGCGCACCTGCTCGACTTCCTCCACGTAGCGCGGCAGGCTCCACATGCTGGTGTCGCGTGGGTTGTCGGAGTTGCCACAGCCAAGCTGGTCGTAGTAAATAAACTCGATACCTTCCTGCGGCAGAAAACTTTCCATGCACTCGAAATACTCGTGCGTGGCACCCGGCCCCCCATTGAGCAGCAGTACTTTAATCTTGGGGTTGTTACCAAAGCGCTTGGTCCAGATATTAAACTTACCCTTGGGCGTCGTAATCGGGATGACCTGGATACCACCGGTTTTGACGCCCGCTTCGGGAGCCGGGAAGTAGGTGCTGGCGGGGCTGGCTGGCGCAGTAGTAGTGACGGGCTGGCAAGCCGGCAACGCGGCGGCGAGCAGCACGAGGCTAGCGGCGCGGGCTAGGGTAAAGAATGACATGAAGCGAAGCGGCACGGATAGTCGTACCAGTGGGCCAAGCTACTACGTAACTGAAGAAGCTAAAAAATAACGTGGGTCCTGCTGATGAAGGAAGCATCTTGGTCGTCTCCTTGAACGGACCTGATAAGATGCTTCCTTATAAGATGCTTCCTTCGTCAGCAGGACCCACGATTAACGACGCGTACGCGACGGTGGAAATCGCTACGGCCTAGCCGCTGTAGCCACCACCGCTTTCGGGCTCAGTAGCGCTGCCGCCAGCTTTGTCGGGCGTGGGCAGGTCCGACTCGGTGTGAATTTCGAGGTGGCTGTAGTCGGGTACGCCGTCGCCTTGCACGGGTACGGGCGGCTCGGTGTGGGGGTCGGGAGTGGGCTGGTTCATGGCAGTAGGTAAATGAATGGGGAGTGTACGGCGCCCGGCGGCCAAAGGCTGCCTTTGGCCGGGCGGTGGGTTTCGCCCCCGCTGGCAAACGCACTTTTCTCCCCTACTTACCCCGCAGCCAGCCCGGCTACTAGAGAGTTTCAGCCCGAAGTTTTCACCAACTTTCGCAAAGCGGGCGGCCAGCCTGGTGCTTTAAATTCTTGAGATAATTGCCGAGGTTATCACTATTCAGGCATTGCCTTGCATAATCCTAGCCAGCTATGCGTAGCTTTACTGAAGCCGGCTGGCTGTACTTTCTTAGTAGTAACTAGCTAGCTGGCTCCGTTTCTTAAGGGCGGCGAGGGACATTTTTCTTTTGAAGTCTACCCTCACCCGCCCGCCCACTTACCCGCCCCACTATGCCCGCAACGCTACCGCATCGTGTTTTATTTAAGACCAATATCTCCTGTCTACCTATTGTTGAGCCTGCCCAGCCGGCTAGCTTCGGCAGTCGGCGCCCGGCCCAGCGCCCGTGCCCGGCGGCTAGGTGGCTGCTAGCCTGGCTGCTCCTGCTGCTGAGCGGGGCGGCCACGACCGCCCTCGCGCAAGCGACGCCGCCCCCGGAGTGCAGCCAGGATGAGAAGTTTATCAATAAATGGTATTTCGGCCAGCGAGCGGGGCTCGACTTCAACCAAGCCACGGATTCCATTCCGCCCACGGTGCTGACCGACGGCCAAATGGTAGCACCCGCCGGCTCCGGAGTGATGTCGGATGGCAGCGGCAACCTGCTCTTCTACAGCAACGGCGATACCGTTTGGAGCCGCAACCACAGCATCATGCCGGGCGGCACGGGCATGGGCGGCAACCGCCTCACCACCGACGGCCCCTTAGCCATTCGGCGGCCGGGCAGCCCGGCTACGGCGAGTGCGCCGACGCACTACTTTATTTTCACGCAGGATGCGCAGGGCGGCCCCAAAGGCCTGAGCTATTCGGAAATTATTATCCCCGTTGGGCAGCAAGGCGAGGTGTTGACCGCCACCAAAAACACGCCCCTCACTCTCGGCACGACCGAGAAGATGACCGGCGTGCTGCACAAGAATGGCTGCGACGTCTGGATAATCGTGCACGGCTGGGGCACAGCGACCACCGGCACCGAGAACCGCGGCGACTCTTTTCTGGCGTATCGCGTCACGCCCGCCGGCGTGCAGCCCACGCCCATCATTTCGACCATCGGGGCGCTGCACGCGCCGAGCGTGGCAGCCCAGGGCTACCGCGGCCAAATGAAGGTGTCGCCCGACGGCGAGCAGCTGGCCGTGGCCCGCTTCAGCGAAACCGCCGTGAACGACAGCAGCAGCACCGTCGAGCTATTCGCCTTCGATGCTAACACGGGCGTAGTCAGCAACCGCCGGGCTCTCGACAGCGGGGCCGGCCGCTACTACGGCGTCGAGTTTTCGCCCAGCCGCAGCTACCTCTACGCCACGGTGATGAGCCCGCCGCAGCTGCTGCAATTTGACTTGAACGCCGCCAACATCCCGGCCAGCCGGCAAGTCATTCCGCTCAAGCAAGCTACCCCGGTCAACCTCGGCTCGATGCAAGCGGCCCCCGACGGCAAGATTTACGTGGCCCGCGAAAACCAGCCCGCGCTGGGCTTTATCGCCCATCCCGACTCGCTGGGGGCCAAAGCGGCCTACGCCGACGATAGCCTACAGCTGGGCGGCCGTCTTAGCGGGCTGGGCTTGCCAAATTTCAACCAAAGCTCGCTGCTGCGAGTCGGCTTCGGCGGGCAGTCTACGGCTTGCCTGGAAATTACCTTCCAGGCCGGCTCCCCCATTCCCAACCCCGAGTCCTACGCCTGGACGTTCGGCGACCCCGCTTCGGGGGCTAATAACACCTCGGCGGTGGCCAACCCCGTGCACGTCTTCACGGCGCCCGGCGACTACACCGTTACGCTGCGCATTACTAATTTCTGCTTCTGCCGCGAAGTCCAAAGTCTGATTCACGTGCCCGGCCCGCCCACACCGGGCAGCATTGGGGCCAACCAAACGCTGTGCGCCGGCGACACGCCAGCGCCGCTCGCCAGCACTGCCCCGGCGGGTGACGGCATCGGGCAGTTCAGCTATCAGTGGCAATCATCGGCCGACAACGTCAACTGGACCGACGTTGGGGGCGCCAACGCCCCGACGTTCGCGCCGGGCGCTCTGAACACCACGACCTACTTCCGGCGGTTGGTTACCTCGGGCTTCTGCGGCCCGCGCACGCCGACGGCGGCCGTTACCATCACTGTTTTGCCTGCCTTGACGGCCGGTAGCATCGCCGCCGACCAAACCGTGTGCGCCGGCAGCGCTGTCGCGCCGCTGACGAGCAGCGCCCCGGCTACGGGTGGCACCGGCACGTTTGCCTACCAGTGGGAAGCATCGGTGGATAATGTGACCTGGACGGCCATTGCCGGCGCCACCGGCTCAACTTTCGCGCCCGGCCCGCTCACGGCTACCACTTACTTCCGGCGCCAGGTGCGCTCCGGCGCCTGCACCACTACGCCCTCCAACACCGTCACGGTAACCGTGGTGCCTGCTCTCGCGGCCGGTAGCATTGCCACTGACCAAACCCTCTGCGCCGGCGGCACACCGGACCTCCTCACCAGCGAAAACCCGGCTACGGGCGGCACAGGCACTATCGATTACCAGTGGGAAGCATCAACGGATAATGCGACCTGGACGGCCATTGGCGGAGCTACTGGGCCGACTTATGCGCCGGGCGCCTTGAACGTTACGACGTATTTCCGGCGCCGGGCGAATTCGGGCAGCGCCTGCGCCCCGGCCGTGTCCAACGTCGTGACTATCACCGTGGCCCCGGCGCTGGCGGCCGGCACCATCGGCACCGATCAGACGCTGTGCTCCGGCGCCACTCCCAACCCGCTCACCAGCACGGCCGGAGCTAGCGGCGGCACGGGCAGCTACAGCTACCAGTGGGAAGCATCGGCAGATAACGCTAGTTGGACGCCCATCGCCGGGGCCACTGGTGCCGACTTTGCCCCCGGCCCACTCACGGCTACTACTTACTTCCGGCGCCAGGTGAATTCGGGTTCTTGCGGGCCGCAGTATTCGCCCTCGGTTGCCCTGACGGTATTGCCCACGCTGACGGCCGGCAGCATCGCGGCCGACCAAACTGTGTGCGCGGGCACCGCGCCAACTCCGCTCAGCAGCACCGGCGAGGCTAGTGGCGGTACCGGCACGTTTGCCTACCAATGGGAAGCATCGGCCGATAATGTGACCTGGACGGCCATTGCCGGCGCCACCGGCTCAACTTTCGCGTCCGGCCCACTCACGGCTACCACTTACTTCCGGCGCCAGGTGCGCTCCGGCGCCTGCACCACTACGCCCTCCAACACCGTCACGGTAACCGTGGTGCCTGCTCTCGCGGCCGGTAGCATTGCCACTGACCAAACCCTCTGCGCCGGCGGCACACCGGACCTCCTCACCAGCGAAAACCCGGCTACGGGCGGCACAGGCACTATCGATTACCAGTGGGAAGCATCAACGGATAATGCGACCTGGACGGCCATTGGCGGAGCTACTGGGCCGACTTATGCGCCGGGCGCCTTGAACGTTACGACGTATTTCCGGCGCCGGGCGAATTCGGGCAGCGCCTGCGCCCCGGCCGTGTCCAACGTCGTGACTATCACCGTGGCCCCGGCGCTGACGGCCGGCACCATCGGCACCGATCAGACGCTGTGCCCCGGCGCCACTCCCAACCCGCTCACCAGCACAGCGAGTTCCAGCGGCGGTACAGGCGCGTTTGCCTACCAATGGGAATCTTCGCCGGATAATAGCACTTGGACCGCTATTGCTGGTGCCAACAACTCAACTTTTGCCCCTGGCCCACTCACGGCCACTACTTATTTCCGGCGCCGGGTAAGCTCGGGGCCTTGCGGGCCGGCGTACTCGCCCTCCGTCGCCCTGACGGTATTACCCAACCTGGTTGCGGGTAGCATTGCGGCCGACCAAGACCTCTGCACGGGCACCGCGCCTACCCCGCTCAGCAGCACGGCGGGCGCCAGCGGCGGCACGGGCACGTTTGCCTACCAGTGGGAAGCTTCGGCAGATAACGCAAGTTGGGCCGCTATAGCTGGTGCCACGGGCGCCGACTACGCACCCGGCCCGCTCACCGCTACTACCTACTTCCGGCGCCGGGTAGCGGCGGGCAGCGGCAGCTGTGCAACGGGGGTTTCCAACGTCGTGACGGTACGGGTGCAGCCCGCGGTAACGCCGGTGGTAAGCCTGGCGACCCCGCCCGTGCAGTGCCCCGGCACGGCCCTCACCTTCACGGCGGTGGTTACGAACGCGGGCGCCGCGCCCACTTTCAATTGGTTCGTCAACAACGCGGCCGTAGCCAGCGGCCCCACGTTCACCAGCAGCACGTTGGTAACCGGCGACCAGGTGCGGGTGGAGGTGACGCCCACGGCCGGGCTGTGCAGCACGGGGCCAGCCGCGGCCACCGTCACGGTGACGCGCACCCCGACGCCCACGCCCACGCTTACTATTGCCGTGCAGCCGGGCGGGCCGGTTTGCCTGGGCGCACCGCTTACGTTCAGCATCGCAAACGTGACTGAGGCCGGCCCGGCCCCCGACTATCAGTGGCAGGTAAATGGCAGCGACGTGGCCGGCGCGACGGGCCCAGTCTTTACCAGCATTACGCTGCGCGCGGGCCAGACCGTGACGCTGCGCCTGCGCACTACCAATGCGTGCGGCCAGGCCGTCATGGCCGTTTCTAATGGCGTGGCCGTGCAGATTCAGCCGCCGGTTGACGTGGATGCCGGGCCCGATAAGGAGATTCTCCTCGGCACCTCCGTGACGCTGGAAGGCCGTGCCGATGGCACCTACCCCGTGACGTGGACGCCGATGATAGGGCTGACTTTCCCGACTAACGACCCACTGCGGCCCGTGGCTGCTCCCACCGAAACCACGACCTACACCCTCTCGGCCGGGGCCGGGGGCTGCGCCGACGCCGACCAGGTGACAGTGACGGTGCGCCCGCCCATCCGCATTCCCAACGCTTTCACGCCCAACGGTGATGGCCACGACGACACCTGGCAGATCGAGTTCATCGACCAATTTCCCGACAATACGGTGAGCGTGTTCAACCGCTGGGGTAACCGGGTTTTTTCAACTCAGAACTACAGCCGGGCCAATGAGTGGCGCGGCGACATCAATGGCCAGCCCGCGCCGGTCGGTACCTACTACTACGTCATCGTTACGAAAGGCCCGCTAGGCAGGTCTTACAGCGGGCCAATTACGATTTTATATTAACGAAACGGCCGGCTGCTTTATATTTAACGAACCATGCTGCTACCCTTGCCTCGGCAGTACCACTCTTTTCTGCCAAGATTTTAAGACAATTACTCATAATGAAGAGACTTTTATCTCTGGTGCTGCTGCCACTGCTACTAGCTGCCGCGCCGGCCCTGGCTCAGCAGCAGGCGCAGTACAGCCAGTACATGAACAACAATTATCTCCTAAACCCCGGCGCAACCGGCGTGGAGGACTACATCGACGTTAAGTTCAGCTACCGCGCCCAGTGGGTGGGGCTGGAAGGCGCCCCCAGAACCTACTACGCCAGCATCTCTTCCTCATTGGGTAAGTGGCGTACCACCACCAAGCGCACCATCCAAGACCGGCGCCGGCCGTTTCACGCGATAGGCGGCCTCGTATACAACGACGTGACCGGGCCCACGAGCCGCACCAGCGTCTACGGTTCTTACGCGTACAACCTGGTGCTGACGCGCGGCATCCGGGCGGCCTTGGGGGCATCGGTGGGCATGCAGCAGTTTGCCGTTGATGGCCAGCAGCTGCATTTTTTCGACCCTACCACTGTCGCGGCCAGCGCTGCCTCGCGGGTGCTTGATGCTTCGGTAGGCTTGTGGGTGTACAGCCCTGATTTCTACTTTGGGGTGGCCGGCGCACAGCTGCTGGGCAATAAGCTCGACTTCTCCTACAGTGCCAACCAGGTAGGTGTGGGCGCGCCCGGCAATTCCCTCCGGCGTCATTACTTCGTCACGGGCGGAGTACGAATTCCGATTAATGAAGACTGGTCGCTGGTACCGTCGGTATTGGTCAAGGCCGTAGCCCCGGCGCCGCTCTCCGTCGACATCAACGCCAAGCTCAAGTACAAAGACCTGCTGTGGGCCGGCGTGTCTTGGCGCGCCTTCGACTCGGCCATCGCCATGGTGGGCATCAGCTACGAGCAGTTCACGCTGGGCTACTCCTACGATACCGGGCTCTCGGAGCTAGCTGGCTACAATGCTGGTAGCCACGAGATATTACTGGGTTTGCGCCTGAAGAAAAAAGCGCAGGTCGTGTGTACCAACAGATTCTGGTAGGAATTGCGCCCGCTGGCAGCTCACTAGCGCAGGTCTCAGGTTAGTATATATTGCCCCCACGCCCAGCCCACAGGCAGCGGCGACGTGGCACAGCGACTTGAGAACCGCTCTAATTTACCTCATACATATAGCGGCCATTGTCTTGAAAAGTGAAGTGATAAGCTCCGAAAGACTGACCTGCACTGTTGGGCGTGGACAAATGCAACTCCTGGAGGGCCTCCTGGTCAAGGATAATAAGGGGAATGTTTTCACTAGCAGCGGTAGCAAATAAGTCAAATGTCCGTCCGTGACGTTGGCTTTCATCAGCCCGCATGAAGTAGTAAGTGGCCCCCTGAATTTGGAAATTCTTGATACCAGGAAAAACAAAATTGAGTGGCGCAATAATACGTTTCCCCCAGTAGGCATGCAACCGCTGAACCAGCTGCTCATTTTCAGTCTGCTGAGCCCGATTGCTAGGGAAGAGCAGGCTTGTGTAAACGACATTTACCACTACGTATACCCCTAGTAGCCCGCGGGCTACCAAGTGCAGGCGTGTACTGGGCAGTTGGGCCAGCTGGTCGAATGCTACTACTATCAGCAGCAACATATAAGGCAAATACAGCAGCAAGTATTTAGTCGTCTTGCCCTGCACGATCAAGTCCAGGCTTAGCACCAGCAATACGAAGTAAATCAGTAGATTACGAAACTCTGGCGTGTGCGGACGATGCCGATAAAGGACATAGGCAGCAAACAGGAGCAATAGCGTAAGTACTATTTCCTTGGGCGAATGAAAAAACCGCTGATGCTCCTTGAGCATGTAGAGGATATGCCCGCCTACCCCGTGGCTACCATTGTCGATGGCTGGGTGCGTCAGCTGCTGTTGCCAAAACAACTCCCAGGAGTGGTGACGCACCATGTCAATACCGTATCCGGCCAAGGCCACCGCTGCTGCCACCCCAAATACGACAGCTCCTACCCAGCGCCGTCGCCACAGCAAGAGTAGGCCGCCAGCCAGCATAAAAATTATTCCATTTAGGTGCGTAAGGGCGGCTAATCCGGCCAGTAGTCCGGCCGCCGCCGCCGATGTCGTAGCCCCATGTAGCAGCGCCCGTCGCAGTACTAGCCACGAGCAGAATCCGAGGAACATCAGCATAGTTTCTGGGCGAAACATAAAGCCATATTCCACCACGAGCGAGCTACTGAGCAACAAGGCAATGTACAGGCTAAAAGCCTGTTGGCGAGCCACTACAGGCAGGTAGCGCAGATAGTACCAACTCAGCCCGACTAGCCCAGCCAGGTAAACTAAGCTAATACTCTTAAGCACATACACATCCCAGCCTAACAGCTTGACCACCAAAACGGCCTGCCAGACAAACAGCTTATGGTAGACTTCCTGATATACTTCAAAATGCAACAGGCCCCGGAATAGCTCCGAGCGCACAGACCCGTCGTGGTTTGCCCAATACACAAACTCTCCGATCCAAGCGTCGTCGGTGTGAATGGAGCGATGATAGGTGCTAGCCAGTAGTAGTACCAGCCCAACCAGTGCCAGCAGCCAGTACTTACTAGATGAGTCGGCACTGGGCCGGACAGGACTGAAGGAGCGAGGTAGCACGTAGTAAAGCGAAAAATGATAATATATACTCGTCACGAAGTAAGTTGCGCGTCGATAATATGAAACTTACGGGTCAG
>CAZERY010000011.1:0-33736 GCA_964514915.1 uncultured Hymenobacter sp. | reverse complement strand
GGCCGCCCAGCCGAAAGCCGATGGCCGTCATGGTCTGGGTAGAGGTAGGGCCGGGCAGCAGCGCGCACAGCGCCTGTAGCTCGAGCAGCTCGGCGGCGGTGAGGTAGCGGCGCTTGTGTACCAGCAGCCGAAACATCATGGCCAGGTGCGCCTGCGGCCCCCCAAAAGCCGTGCAGGCTAGCCCAGCCACATCTTTCAAGAAGATAAAGTTGCGCGTGCGGCGCATCCGCCGGCCGGCCCGACGCAGCGGGGCCAGCGGCACGGGTAAACCAGGGTGGGCAGCAGCAGAATCGGGCACGGGCAAGCAGGTAACAATGCTCAAGATAGAGCCAGATAGTATTTTGTGAGCCTCCGAACTTCAAAAAGAAGCGCAGATAGAACGTCATGCTGCGCAGGCTCAGCATGACGTTCTGCTTCACTCAACCCGGCTTCTTACTTCTTCTTCAGACCCAGTTCGATCAGTCGTTCATTCAAAAAATCGCCCGCCGTGATGTCGGCTTCCTGCTTGGGGTTGTCGGCCGTTACGAGGTGCGGCAGGGCGGCCAGGCTCATCTCCGAGCGTGGGTGCATAAAGAACGGAATGCTGTAGCGCGAGGTGTTCATCTTCTCGCGGGGCGGGTTTACCACGCGGTGAATAGTGCTCCTGAGCACGCCATTGGTGAGGCGCTGCAACATGTCGCCCACGTTCACCACTATCTGGTCGGGCAGCGCCGTGATGCTGATCCACTCGCCATCGCGGCGCTTCACTTGCAGGCCGTCGGCGCTGGCTCCCATCAGCAGCGTGATGAGGTTGATGTCGCCGTGCTCGGCGGCGCGCACCGCGTCGGCGGGCACCGCGTCGGGGTTTTCAATGGGGAAGTAGTGGATGGGGCGCAGAATGCTGTTGCCGTTGCGCACCTTGTCATCGAAGTAGTTTTCGGGCAGCTCGAGGTACAGCGCGATGGCGCGTAGCACATCCTGGCCGGCCGCTTCGAGGGTGCGGTAGGCCTGCATGGTGCTCTGCTCGAAGCGGGGCACCTCGGCGGGCCAGATATTGGCCGGATAGTCGTTCTTCACTGGGTCGGTAGCGTCGAGCACTTCCTGGCCCACGTGGAAAAACTCCTTCAGGTCGCCGGTATTGCGGCCCTTGGCGTGCTCCTTGCCCTTGCTGATGTAGCCGCGCTGGCCGGCTAGCGCTGGGTTTTCGTAGGCTTGCTTGGCTTCGTCGGGCAGTTGAAAGAACGCCTGCACATCGTGGTACAACTCCTTGGTCTGGCTTTCGTTAAGGCCGTGGTTTTTGAGGGCGATAAAGCCAATACTTTGGTAAGCGTCGCCGAGCGCCTGCACAAAGTTGGCTTTGCGGGCCGAGTCGCCGGAGCGGAAGTCAGCGAGATCGAGCGATGGAATGTGGTCGGGCAGGTTGTCAGACATAAAACAGAATTCCGTTTAGCGGGAAACTTTATAGTGGGCGCTAAGTTACTCAAAACCTTGGGGCAGTTCTCGCACGTATGCGAGGCCAGTTAGCTTACTCCTTCTTCCTTTTTCGCATGAACCGATTCACCGTACCGCTTGGTTTCTCCGCCGCCCTGGCCACCTTAGTTTTGCTGGGTAGTTGCAGCACCAGTCAGCCTGCAGAAGTGAGCACAACCAGCCCCGCCGACCGGCCTACTGCCATTGGTGCCCCAAGTGATGACTCTACCGTAGCGAACCAGGCCCAGTCGAAAGGTGGTATCACGCTGACACCTTACAACGACTCACCCAGGTTTCCGACCGCTCAAATGCGGCTCAACGCCCCCGTGAGTGGCTCAACGGTGCCCAGCGGCCCCGTGGCGTTTTCGTACGACCTGACCAACTTTCAGCTCACCAAAATGACTGACAGCAACCACGCCATGCAAATGGCCAACTCGATGAAAGGCCAGCACATCCACAATATTGTGGATAACCAGCCCTACACGGCGCACTACGAAACGAAGTTTACCAAGCCTATTCCCGACGGCCAGCACGTTATTTTGTCGTTCTTGTCGCGCTCGTACCACGAGAGCCTCAAGCACTTGGGGGCCTACGATTTGCGCGTCATCACGGTGGGCACTCCGGCCGCCAATGCGTCGGCCTCGACCTTCGATGTAAAAGCCCCGGCCCTCTTCTACAGCCGCCCCAAGGATACCTACTCGGGGAAAGATGCCCAGAAGATTATGCTAGATTTTTACCTCGTAAACACCACGCTGGCTCCCGATGGCAATAAGGTGCGCGCTACCATTAATGGCAACGAGTTTATGCTCGATACCTGGCTGCCCTACATGATGGAAGGCCTACCCGCTGGCCAAGCTACCATCAAGCTAGAGCTGCTCGACAGCAGCGGCAGGCTCATCCCCGGCCCCTACAACTCCGTAACGCGCACAATCACGGTTGCTCCGTAAGGCTGAGGTACTTGCTTAAAACCGGACGTCATGCTTCCTTTCGGTCGGCATGACGTCCGGTTTTGTGTTCTCTCTATAGTTGCTTCTATTCTAGCTGCTCTTTCACCAGCGTCTGCACCTCCGGCTTGTCATAGTCACTCTCCGTCTGGATATGGGGCATGAGCTGCTGCATAATGGTTTCCTGACGCTGCCCGGCGGCCCAAGCGTCGGCGTACGATGTATCGGGCGAAAACGTGACGCGCGAGTACAGCGGCACCCACTGGCCCGGGTACTGGGCGGCGATTTTGCTTTCGATGCGCTTTTGCAGCAGAAAGCGCGGGTCGGCTACCCGGTCGCGCATTTCCACAAAGTTGTAGAGCGCCAGATCGGCCATGGCATCGGTGTTGGGCTTGCGCTGGTTTTCGAACGCTCCCATTACCGCGGGCCAGCTTTCCTCGCCGTACTGGTCGAGCAGCTGGTTGAGGACGGTGCAGTCCTCAAAGCCAGAATTCATCCCCTGCCCGTAGAACGGCAGGATGGCGTGGGCCGCATCGCCGAGCAGCAGCACCGTGTCGCGGTAGGCCCACGGAAAGCAGCGAATAGTGACCAACGAGCCAGTTGGGTGGTCAAAAAACTCCTCCGTGAGCTGCGGCATCAGCGGCACCGCATCGGGGAAGGTGGCGGCGAAAAAAGCGGTTACCTCGGCTGGCGTTTGCAGCGCCGCAAACGACTTGGCTCCCTCATAGGGAAAGAAGAGTGTAGCATTAAAGGAGCCGTCCAGATTGGGCAGCGCAATCATCAGAAAATTGCCCCGCGGCCAAATGTGCAGCGCATTTTTTTCCAGCTCCCAGCTCCCGCCCGGCCCGGCGGCGATGGTCAGTTCTTTGTAGCCGTACTCTAAATACTGCTGGGAATAGTCGGTGCGGTCGGTACGCTGCAAGGCGCCCCGCACGGCCGAAAATGCGCCATCGGCGCCAAATAACCGCTCGTAAGCCACGTCGTACTCGTGGCCGCTGGCTACATCCTGCAAGTGCAGGCGGCGGCCGGGCAAGTCGAGTTGCATGAGCTTTTGGCCAAAAGTGATCTGTACCTTTTCTTCCTGCTCGGCCAGGTCGAGCAGGGTACAGTTGAGGTTACCGCGATTGATAGAGTAGATCGCTTGGTTTTCCTGCCCATAGGGTTGGAAAGCCAGCTGCCCCTGCCCGTCGTGAATCACGCGCCGGTACATCGGGATGCCCACCTGCCGAATATCGTCGGCTACACCCACGCCGGCCAAGGCCCGCCAGCCGCGGTCCGACAGCGCCAGGTTGATGGAGCGGCCACCCAATAGGCCCTGCCGCCGTGGGTCGGGCAAGCGTTCGAACACTTGCACGGGGTGCCCCCGCCGAGCCAGGTACAAGGCTAGCAGTGTGCCCACTAAGCCCGCTCCCATAATGGCTAGCGGCTCGCTGGCAGAAGCTGAAGAAGACGAATCAGACATGAGAAAGGAATGCGTGGTGCATGCGAGAGCACCCTGTTAAATCAATAGAAACGCGGGAGCGATTACGCTCTTCCTCAAAACCACGCCGCGGCTAGTTGCATTAGCTGCTCCAACGCGTACTGGTCGTCGGCATCAAAGTCAGCCAGCCGGTCGCTGTCTACGTCCAAGACGGCTACTACCTGGTTATCTTTTAGGATTGGCACCACTATTTCCGACTTCGAGTCGGAGCTGCACGCAATGTGGCCGGGAAAGGCTTCTACGTCGGGCACCAACACCGTGCGGGCTTCGACCCAACTGGTACCACACACGCCCCTACCTCGCCGGATACGGGTGCAGGCTATTGGCCCCTGAAACGGCCCCAGCACCAGTTCTTCGCCTCTCACTACGTAAAACCCTACCCAGAAAAAGCCAAATGCCTGCCGTAGCGCGGCGGCCGTATTAGCCAGGTTAGCCGTCAGGTCAGGCTCGGCAGTGGTAAGGGACTCGATTTGCGGCTGCAACTCGGCGTAGCGGGCAGCCTTGGCCAAGCCAGGAGTAAGAAACAGGTTTTCGGACATCAGAAACTAAACAACTGAAACGGCCCACTAGCCAGTGGGAGCGCAAAAGTACCGGTCGGCCGCTATGCCACTACCTCCTTAGGCCGGGCTCATCTGAATAGTAGTAGTGCCCGAGCTGGCAAAGCTCCCAGATTGGTGCTCTACGGCTTGTACGAGGCGGTAATTAAGGTCCTCTTTGATGTCTAGGTATTCATCGTAGCTCGTGGTTTCTACGAAGTACTGCACGGTCACTTCCTTACCGCTCGGGGTGATGCTATTGAATTTCATCTGCACATCTTTGGTCACCAGCGGGTGTTGCAGCATCGCCTCTACCGATTCTTGAATAATAGCTTGCAATTGGCCGCTGGTCGTTTTGTGGTCGAAGATGAGTGTGAATCCTACCCGCCGGGCCGTCCGTAAGCTTAAGTTATCCAGCGGCTTATCGATCATGCTTTTATTCGGCACGGTGAGGTAGCTCTTTTCGGCCGTACGCAGGCGGGTGCTGCGAAAGCCGATTTTTTCTACCGTACCGCTCACACTGCCCGCCGTCACGAGGTCGCCCACGGCGAAGGGCTGGTCCAGGAAAATGGTGAACGAAGCCAGCAGGTTTTCCAAGCTTTCTTTGGCCGCAAAAGCCACGGCTAACCCCCCAATGCCGAGTCCGCCAATCAGGGCCGTAACGTCGACGCCAAATATGCGGCCCAGCATCACCAGTGCGCCTACCAAGACAATGAATACCTTCAGCAGGTCTTTGGCAAAAGGCAAAAACTGACTATCGAGCCGCCGCGCACCGGGCGTGGCGGTAAGCTCAGCCCGACGCTGCACCACGAGCAAGGCGAAGTCTACGAGCCGAATAATCACCCACACAATGGTCGCGATTACTCCCAAGTGAAATATGCCCAATACCATCACCTTATACCAGGGTTCGATACCCCTGACCGCCAGCGGTGGTAATGGGTAACGCAACACGCTAAAAGCCAAATAAACCGTAGCCAGAAAAAGCAGGGTACTTAATGGCTGAATGAGTAAATCATGCAACTCTTGCTCCGTTACCCCAGCTGTATAGCGCTTAATGAATCTAAACAGGGCGGCACTGAGTAGGCGTGACAGCAGTCGATTCAACCCGAGTCCTAACAATAAGATAATCGCTGCTGTTAGGTAGTCCAACAATTCATTACCCAATACTATACGGTGCATGAAATCTGGTATCTCCATTAGCCAATATTTGCCTTGGTAATGCCGCAGCTTTTTGCGCATACGCTCTACCCTGTCTAGTCGTTCGCTCAATTACCCCTTTTGTATCGACGTACCTGCCTTGCAAATCGACGAATACGGAGATAATCCACTATTTTAAGCAAAATAACACTCACCTGATAAAGATGCAAAATATGCCCTTACAGACTGTGTAGCACCAGGTTGCATTTACCGACAAATAAAATCTATCCATCTTGTTCCTATACTTCAGACTTTAATCACATAATAACACGATCTTTATAACTACTTTTCGGAACTCAAACCCGACTTACAGGTTCTGAGTGCTCATTCTTCTTTCCCTTCTACCATCTTCTTTATTTTCATGAAACCTTTGCACACGCGCGTTGATGCGCAACAGTTAGACCGAGCCGCTGCCATGCTCAAGGTCCTTTCTCATCCCAAGCGCTTAGCTATTGTCGACTTGCTCGGCAAAACCAAGGGTGGCAAGGAACAGCAAATGTCCGTAACCGAAATATACCAGGCCCTGGATATTCCTCAGGCTATTGCTTCGCAGCACCTCATCACGCTCAAAGACCGTGGGGTGCTGAAGTCGAGCAAAGTAGGAACTAAGATTTACTACTCCCTGGCCGTTCCGCAGCTCATGAAAATTATCGACACGTTGGAAGATTATTCCAACGCTGCGTAGTTTTCACTGCTAGCTACCACAAATAGCTAGCCGCCAAAACGCCCCTACTAAATCCTGCCACATATCTTGTGGCAGGATTTAGTAGGGGCGTTTTGGCTTGCTATATTACTAGCAATTAAGATAATAGCCAGCGAAGCCAGCTTTGTTACTTTATACTACTGGCTGGCGCTCCAGGTCAAAAATATCGGTAAGCAGTGGCAATAAGTGCTCCGCTTCATCGCGGCGGCAAGCTGCTTTAAGATGCAACACGTGCTGTTTCAGCACTTTCTGCATAAAGGCGCGCGTTGCCTCATCCAGCAGCTTCACTTCAGCCGGTGAAGCTTTTTTCTGAAAACGGTCTAGCTCTTGTTGGCGCAGCTGCTCCAGGCCAGCCTTCATGCGCTGGATGAGGGGCGACACAAGCATTTCGCGGCTCCAATCGGCAAAATCAGCCAAGCTGCTTTCGATGAGCGCCCGCACCTGGGGCACGGCCGCTAAGCGTTGCTCAAGGGCAGCCGAAGCTTTGCTTTGAATGGCATCTACGTTATAAACCAGCACGCCAGGCACCTGCTCGACATCGGTAGCCACGGAGCGTGGCACCGCTAAATCAATAAAAAACTTATAGCTCAGCACGTTAAGCTGCGCCACCAGCGCACGCGAGAAAAAGGGCGTGTCGCGGTTGATCGATGAGATAATAACATCGGCTTCCCGCAGCGCATCGGTAAGGTGATCAAAATCAACTATCTGGAGCTGGCCGGGGGCAAACTCGGCGGCTAGCTCTTCGGCCCGGGCGCGGGTGCGGTTGCACAGCGTGACACTCGAAAAATATTTACTACCGGCCAGGTGGCGACACACATCGGCGCCTATCTCGCCCAGGCCTACTACCAGTACGCCAGGGCTGGCTACCTCAGTCGTGAGCTCTTCTACCAGTTCCAACGCTGCGTAGCTCATCGAAGCAGCCCCATCGCGGAAGCTTGTTTCTTGCTGCACTCGCTTGTTGGTGAAGAAAATAGTGTGCAGTAAGCGATGCAGGAATGGACCCGCGGCATCGGCATCTACCGCCCACTGGTAAGCCAGCTTTACTTGGTTGATAATCTGCAAATCGCCTACCACTTGGGCATCGAGGCCAATGGCTACCTCAAAGAGGTGCTGCATAGCTACCTCCGGCGCTAGGTATACATCAAAATAAGGCGCGAAGCTGCTGGCGTCGGGGCGCTGCTTTAGTTGGCCGAGCGCCCGAATGATGGCGGCGCTGTAGTCGTCGTCGTGCGCGTAGTAGATTTCCGTGCGGTTGCAAGTGCTCAAGACCAGTAAATCGGCCAGGTGCAGCTCGTTGCGCAGCTGGTGCAGAAAGCGGCGGCACGCGGCCTCGTCCAAGGCCAGTAGCTCGCGAATAGCAAGGGGCGCTTTACGGAACGAAAGGCTAACCGCCTTAAAAGGATGAGACATAGCACGGGTCGGCCCGGGGCCGGCCTGCAAAATTACGGTAGAAATGCTAGCCGACGAAACAGTGATCCTAGGCCGCAGGTTCGCCTGATCCAGCTAGTACCCGAAGTAGTTCTCCTCTCCCTGGGCCACGATCCCCAGCACTGCGGTGGCCGGGCCCGACCTTTGCCGGCCTATGCTACCTCCTCTCTACGACCAGAAGTCGCGTATCAAGCTGCTGGTGCTGCTACTGGCCTTGCTTGTTGCCACAGCTACTGTGGTGTATACCAATATCTTAGTTAAGCGGCTCTCTGAGCGCGAGCAGCACCAGATCGACTTGTATGCGAAGACCCTGCGCTACATTATCAGCACGGAGGAAAACACCGCGCTGCCCTTTTTACAAGAGCAGATTATTAATGCCAATACCACCATCCCGGTTATTTTAACGGATGGCGAAAATATTAACGACGTGCGGAATCTGGGGCTGGGGCCCCACCTCTCAGAAGCCGATTCGGTGCGGCGAGTGAAGGAGATCTTACTGGCGATGCAGAAGAAGCATCCGCCCATTGTAATTGAGCTGCCGGGCAATAAGCGTAACTACGTTTTTTACCAAGACTCGCAGCTGCTGCGCGAGCTGCGCACTTACCCACTGGTGCAGCTCGCCGTCATTGCCTCGCTCGGGATGCTCGCCTACCTTAGCTTCAGCTACTCGCGCCGCGCCGAGCAAAACCGGGTGTGGGTGGGGCTGGCCAAGGAAACCGCTCACCAGCTGGGTACGCCACTTAGTAGCCTCGTGGGCTGGCAAAGCTACCTGCGCGAGTCGGAGCGCTTTCAGGGCGAGCCGATTATTGAGGAGCTGGGCAAGGATATTAAGCGCCTGGAAATCATTACGGAGCGTTTTAGCAACATTGGCTCGGTGCCGGTGCTCAAAGCCGAAAACCTGTACCACTGCACTCGCAATGCCATCGCCTACCTGGAGGCGCGGGTATCGCGCAAGGTCAAGTTTAGCATCGAAACCGACCTGCCGCTTGATACGCCCGCGTGCATCAATGTGCCGCTCTTCGACTGGGTAGTAGAAAACATCTGCAAAAATGCGGTCGATGCCATGGATGGGCGCGGCAGTATTACCCTGCGGCTGCGCCCCGTGCGGCCAGCTCGCCACTGGTGGCGCCGCCGGCCCCCACACCCGCAGGTGGCCATCGACATCACCGATACGGGCAAGGGCATTCCCAAAAACAAGTTAGCCAGCGTTTTTCTACCCGGCTACACCACCAAAAAGCGAGGTTGGGGCCTGGGCCTAGCGCTAGCCCGGCGCATTATCGAAAACTACCACGAAGGCCGACTTTATGTAAAGTGGAGCGAAGTAGGCAAAGGCACAACGTTCCGGCTGATTCTCAATCAGTAATCATTCATTACAAAAAGAGGGCTGTCACGCGCTTCAATCGCAGCATGACAGCCTTCTTCTACGGCTTCCCAATGAGGCTACTCACCAATTACCAGCTGCTCGGGCAAGTTGAGTAGGTAATCGCCATAGCCGCTTTTACGCAGCGGCTCGGCTATTTTACGCAGTTGGTCGGCATCAATAAACCCCTGGCGATAAGCGGCTTCCTCAATGGAGCCTACTTTGAGGCCCTGGCGCTGCTCCAGCACGCGCACAAACTCGCCAGCTTGCATCAGGCTTTCGAAGGTGCCCGTATCGAGCCAGGCAGTGCCCCGGCCCAAGATGCCCACTTTCAGCTTGCCCCGGCGTAGGTACTCGCGGTTTACGTCAGTGATTTCGTATTCGCCACGAGGACTAGGCTGGAGATTTCTGGCGATTTCTACCACGTCATTGTCGTAGAAATACAGGCCCGGCACGGCGTAGTTGCTTTTAGGGTGCGCCGGTTTCTCCTCGATGCTGAGGGCCACCTTGCTCTCATCGAACTCGACCACACCGTAGCGCTCGGGGTCGTGCACGTGATAGGCGTACACCACGCCGCCTTCGGGGTCGTTGTTGGTTTTTAGCAGCGCTTCCAGACCTTCGCCGTGGAAGATATTGTCGCCGAGTACCAGCGCCACCTTATCCTGCCCGATAAAGTCGGCGCCGAGCACAAACGCCTGGGCTAGCCCGTTGGGTAGCTCCTGCACCACGTACTGGAAGTTGCAGCCCAGGCTCTGGCCGTCACCCAGCAGCTTCTGAAATTGCGCCTGGTCATGGGGAGTGGTGATAATCAGGATGTCACGGATGCCCGCCGTCATCAGCAGCGACAGCGGATAATAGATCATCGGCTTGTCGTAGACGGGCATTAGCTGCTTCGACACGGCCAGCGTGAGCGGGTGCAAACGGGTGCCGGACCCACCGGCGAGGATAATGCCTTTCATAAGCGCGAGGTTTCGCCAGGTTAAAAGAAGTTTCGCCAGGTTTTGCTGGTCTTGAACAAAAAATAGCGGCTTCGCGAAACCTTGCCGTACCTCGCGAAGCGTTGCGTGCTAGTTGCGTTCCGCAATGAAATCTTGGTTGACTTTAAACCAGCTCAGGGTTTGTTGCAGCCCCTGCCGGATGCGTACCTGCGGCGCGTAGCCTAGCCGGGTTTCAGCCTTGCTAATGTCGGCTAGCGAGTCGCGAATGTCACCGGCGCGGTTGGGGCCAAACTTGGGTTCCAGGGCTGACCCCGCTTCTTCCCGTAAGATGTCGTACATCTGCACCAGCGAAGTGCGGTCGCCCACGGCGATGTTGTACACTTGGTTTACGGCCTCCGGATTATCGGTAAGCGCCGCCCGAATGTTGGCTTGCACGCAGTTTTCGACAAACGTAAAATCGCGGGTTTGGCCGCCATCGCCGTTTAGGGTAGGCGGGGTGTTTTCCAGAATTGCATCAATAAACAACGGAATTACCGCTGCGTAGGCGCCGCCCGGATCTTGGCGCGGGCCGAAAATATTGAAGTAGCGCAGGCCAATAATTTCCATCCCGTAGGTGCGGGCAAAGACGTCGGCATACAACTCATTGGCATACTTCGTAACGGCGTAGGGCGACAAAGGCTTACCAATGCGGTCCTCTACCTTGGGCAAGCCGGGGTGGTCGCCGTAGGTCGAGGAAGAGGCGGCGTACACGAAGCGCTTAATACCTGCCTCTTTGGCCGCAAAAAGCATCTTCACAAAGCCACCCACGTTTACCTCGTCCGTCGTTATGGGGTCGTTGATGGAGCGGGGCACCGAGCCGAGCGCGGCCTGGTGCAGCACGATGTCGATACCTTGGCAGGCCTGGGCGCAGGCTGCGCGATCGCGAATATCTCCTTCCTGGATTTCCAGCGCCGCATTGTCTTCAAACAAGCGCAGGTTTTTGCGGAAGCCGTTGGAAAAGTTGTCCAGCACCCGCACTTTTTTCGCGCCGTACTTGAGCAGGTACTCGACCAGATTGGAGCCGATAAAGCCCGCCCCGCCCGTTACGAGAAAGCTCAATTGGTTGAGTGGCTGGCTGTGAAAAGGAGAATCGTACATTTTTGCTGTAGTCAATCAGAACGTCATGCTGAATTGCTGCCTTAGCGGTTAGCGTACTGTTTGGTGTTATAGTCCTGGTAAGCGCCGCTGGTCACGTTGTTCAGCCAGGCTTCGTTGGCTAGGTACCAGTCTACAGTTTGGGCCAGTCCTTGCTCAAACGTGACGCTGGGCTTCCAGCCCAACTCGTTCATTATCTTGCTGCTATCGATAGCGTAGCGCATGTCGTGGCCCGCACGATCAGTCACGAACTTGATGAGCTGGCGAGAAGTACCCGCCGCCTGGCCGGTTTTCTCATCGACTACATCGCACAGCAATTGGATGAGCTGAAGATTCTGCCACTCGTTCACCCCGCCGATGTTGTAGGTATCGCCGAGCTTGCCCTGGTGAAAAACTGCATCGATGGCCGTAGCATGGTCCTTTACGAAGAGCCAGTCGCGCACGTTTTCGCCTTTGCCGTACACGGGCACCGGCTGGCCGGTACGCAAGCGGTGGATGGCTAGCGGAATCAGCTTCTCGGGGAAGTGATTGGGGCCGTAGTTGTTCGAACAGTTGCTCAACTTGATGGGCAGGCCGTAGGTGTGGTGCCAGGCCCGCACAAAATGGTCGGAGCTAGCCTTGGAAGCCGAGTAGGGCGAGCGCGGATCGTAGGCCGTTTCCTCAGTAAAGAGTTCGGGGCCAAAATCCAGCGAGCCATATACCTCGTCGGTGCTGACGTGGTAAAACGTGTGGCCATCGTAGCCGCCGGGCTGCCACAGGTTCTTAGCCGCGTTCAGCAGATATACTGTGCCGAGTACGTTGGTGCGCACGAAGGCCAGCGGGTCGGTAATGCTGCGGTCGACGTGGCTTTCGGCCGCCAGGTGAATGACGGCGTCGGGCTCTTCCTTCGCAAAAAGCTCGTTGACGAACGCTTGGTCGGCGATATCGCCCTTTATAAACCGATAATTAGGCGCATTCTCGATATCGCGCAGGTTCTCCAGATTGCCTGCATAGGTGAGGGCATCCAAATTAAGAATCTGGTATTCAGGATATTTCTTAACAAACAGACGCACTACGTGCGAGCCAATAAAGCCGGCCCCGCCGGTAATGAGGACTTTCATATTTTTTTAAGCTATTAGCTCTTCGATAAATAATTTATAGACCAGAAGCTATCAGCTGATAGCTAGTGGCTACCAGTTAAAGAAAGCTGCCATTTCCAGGCGCTAGCCAGCGAATCAAGCAACGAAGTTTCGGTGGTGAAGCCCAGCACTTGCGCAGCCTTGGTAGCATCGGCGTAGATGGCGGGCACATCGCCGGCGCGGCGCGGGCCGATGGCGTAGTTGAGCTTCTGGCCGCTCGCCTGCTCAAACGTTTTGACGACTTCCAGCACCGTATTGCCGTGGCCGGTACCAATGTTAAAGGTTTCGACGGCGTCGGGGGCCTTGCGGTCGAGCAGGCGCTGCACGGCCACGACGTGCGCCTTGGCTAGGTCAACCACGTGAATGTAGTCGCGCACGTTGGTACCATCGGGCGTGTCGTAATCGTTGCCAAAAATGGTGAGCTTATCGCGCAGGCCAGCCGCAGCCTGCGTGATGAACGGCACCAGGTTGTTGGGAACGCCCAGGGGCAACTCGCCAATCTTGGCCGAGGCGTGGGCCCCAATGGGGTTGAAGTAGCGTAGCAAGATAGTATGAATCTTGTTATCAGCGGCTTGCGATGAATCATGGACGATGTCCTCGCACATCTGTTTGGTGCGGCCGTAGGGCGAGCTAGCCGGCTTGGTGGGAGTAGCCTCGGTTACGGGCAGCTGGTCGGGCACGCCGTACACGGTACACGACGACGAAAACACCAGGTTTTCAACTTCCTCATCCTTCATCACTTGCAGCAGCGTGATGAGTGAACTCACGTTGTTGTGGAAGTACGCCAGCGGCTTCTGCACCGACTCGCCTACTGCCTTATAAGCAGCGAAGTGAATCACGCCCTGAATGTCACCTTCCTTCCGGAATACCTGGTGCAGCGCCTCGGCATTGCCGCAGTCGATGCGGTGGCACGGCACATCGCGGCCCAGAATGTCGCGCAGCCCGGCCAGCACGGTCGTTTCCGAGTTGCTGAAGTTGTCGACGATAATGGGCTCGTAGCCCGCCTGCGCCAGCTCAACCACCGCGTGGGAGCCAATATAGCCGGCACCGCCGGTAACGAGGATCTTAGTCATGGTTTTTAAGCGGTTAGCTAATAGTTTTTCGTTGGATAGTAATGTTAGCAGCTGACAGCTACTAGCTAGCAGCCCAATTAGAGGCTCCAATAATGTAAGTCGGCCATGACCTGCGTGCGGTACAGCCCTTTGATATCAACCAGGACGGCATTGCCGGTCGTAATAGACTGAAAATACGCCTCGTCTTTCTCTAGATAAGGCTGGTGGCTAACGGCGACAATTACGGCGTCGTAATCGGCGCGGATCTTGTCGGGTGCCGTGAGGCGGAAGCCGTACTCGTGGTGCAACTCGTCGGAGCTAGCGTGTGGATCTACGATATCGACGTTGACCGAGAAGTTTTTCAACTCCTGAATAACGTCGGCCACCTTGGAATTGCGAATGTCCTCCACGTTCTCCTTGAACGTAGCCCCCATCACAAGCACGCGGCTGCGGGCCACGTCCTTGCCGCGCTTAATCATCATTTGCACCGTTTTGCGGGCAATGTAGGCGCCCATGTTGTCGTTGGTAGTGCGGCCCGACAAAATAACTTTGGCATCGTAGCCCAGCTCCTTCGCCTTGTAGGTCAAGTAGTAAGGATCGACCCCGATGCAGTGGCCGCCCACCAGGCCCGGCGAGAACTTGAGAAAATTCCACTTAGTGCCGGCAGCTTCGAGCACCTCGTAGGTATTGATGTTCATGCGGTCGAAGATCATCGACAGCTCGTTCATAAGCGCGATGTTGACGTCGCGCTGGGTGTTTTCGATAATCTTGGCGGCTTCGGCCACCCGAATGCTGCTGGCGCGGTGCACGCCGGCTTTCACCACCAGCTCGTACACTTTGGCTACTACGTCGAGGCTTTCGGCGTCGCAGCCGCTCACCACTTTCACAATGCGCGTGAGGGTGTGCTCCTTGTCGCCGGGGTTGATGCGCTCGGGCGAATAGCCAACTTTAAAATCAGCCGGAAAACTCAGCCCCGACAGCTTTTCCATCACCGGAATGCAGTCTTCTTCGGTGCAGCCCGGATAAACGGTGCTTTCAAACACCACGTAATCACCCTTTTTCAACACCTTGCCCACCGAAGCGGAAGCGCCGAGTAGCGGCTTGAGGTCGGGTTGGGCGTGCTCGTCGATGGGTGTGGGCACGGCCACAATAAAGAACTTGGCCTCGCGCAGCACCTCCAGCGAATCGGTGAACGTGATGTCGCAGCCTTCGAAAGCGGCGCTATCCAGTTCTCCGCTAGGGTCTTGGTGGTTGCGCATCATCTCCACGCGGCCGGCGTTGATGTCGAAGCCGATAACCGAGAGTTGTTTGGCAAATTCGAGGGCGATGGGTAAGCCCACGTAGCCAAGACCAATCACGGCCAGCTTGGCTTCTTTGCGGAGGAGTTCGTCGTACACTGCGGGGGTACTTAATGAGTTATAAATTAGGAGCTAGCGCTAGCCGGGATAAAAGCTTCATGGATAAAGCACACTCTTTTTTGGTCGGTACTTAGCTGATAGAGCTCGCCGCTTTCGGAGCAGGCCGCGCGGCCGGCTGGGTCGAAATGCAGCGGCTGGCCGTGGGTGCTCAGCCAGCCGCGTTGCCGGGCCGGATTGCCGTACACCAGGGCGAAAGCGGGCACGTCTTTCGTTACTACGCTGCCCGCCCCCACGAAGGCGTAGCGCCCTAGCCGGGTGCCACACACCACCGTGGCATTGGCCCCAATGCTGACGCCCTTTTCGAGATAAGTAGCCTGATAATGGCCTTCGCCCCGGCGAGGTACGGCCGCGCGCGGGTTTTTGACGTTGGTAAAGACCACAGAAGGACCCAGAAAAACGTCGTCTTCGCACACGACGCCCCCGTAGAGGCTCACGTTATTTTGCACTTTGACATTGCGGCCCAGGGTTACCCCATCGGCCACAAACACGTTTTGGCCCAGCGAGCAGTATTCGCCCAGGACTGCGCCCGCCGACACGTGGCAGAAATGCCAAATGCGGCTACCAGCCCCAATGCGGCAGCCCGCGTCGAGCACCGCAGTAGGGTGAGCGTAAAAATCGGCAGGAAAGTCGGCCACTGGCGAAAGCGAGGTTTGGTACTTGCAAAGGTAACAAGGCGAGCGGAGTCGCGGGGAAGGGGGTGTTCAGGGCGAAAGCAAAGATTTACTATTGTACGAACTACGGCTGTGTGGTAGCCAGCGCGAGCGGCTCCTAACGACACTAGGCAGCCTTGCTTAGCCATTTAGGTTGGATGCAGCCGATAGTAGGCTCCTAGCTGTCGAGGTCAGCCTAGAATTGTGGTCAGGCTTAATCGCTTGGGGTTGCGGTCCAGCTTGATGGGGTAAGTCAAAGCAAGCTGGACGGCTACGCGTCGGAGCCCGGCGTTTACCAAAAGGCACTCACGCAGCCCGCGAAGTACGCGCTTAGTCGTCTGGCCGGGGAAAAGCTGCTGCTCGTTACCCAGTAGCTTACGGCGCTTTACAAGTTACTGGCTCAGTGCACATAGTAGGGCACCCACGCTTCGAACGCGTGCTGGGGCCGGCACAGCAACAGGCGCTTACCCTAGCCACGCCAGCAATAGTAGCTTACATATCTCCCTTACTTTTACACAGAAAGTTCGTGAGAAAAATAAATGGGTTACCAACACTAAATTAGATTGCTTACACACTTGCTAAACCGTCGGTGAGCCGAGTGAGTAGCAGGGGGCGGCTTATTCAACCACACGTTTCATGTTAACCTATATATTTGGACTGGGGGCCGCAGGGCTAACCACCGTGAGTGTGGTGGCTTGGTGGCGCGGGCACGCGGGCTGGGCAATAGCCCTGCTGATGGGGGCGGCGCTACTGATGCGGCTGCTGCTGGCTGGGCTCGATCCTTTTCTGCACGACTGGGATGAGCGCTACCATGCCTTGGTAGCACGCAACATGATGGACCATCCTGGCCGACCCATGCTACGCATCGACCCGGTGTTGCCTTACAGCTATCAGGCCTGGTGCTGCAACCATATCTGGCTGCATAAGCAGCCGCTTTTTTTATGGCAGATGGCTTTGAGCATGAAGCTATTCGGAGTGAATATACTGGCGCTGCGGCTGCCAAGTATCCTGCTGAGCACACTGGTGCTATGGCCGGTGTACCGGCTGGGCAGTCTGGTGTTTGGCGACCCTTTGGTGGGCTACCTAGGCGCGCTGCTGGCCACATTTGCCTACTATCAGCTAGAATTGGTGAGCGGTGCAGTAGGCATGGACCACGACGACGTGGCCTTTCTAGCGTACGTTACGGGTAGCATCTGGGCGTACTACGAGTACTGCGTGAGCCCACGGCCGGGACGGTGGTTGGTGCTAGTAGGAATACTGGCTGGGGCCGCCGTGCTATGCAAGTGGCTCACGGGCTTGCTAGTGTACGCTGGCTGGGGCCTCAATATACTACTGCACTTGCGGCGGGGCTACCGGCCACTACCTGAGTTAGGGCGGCTGCTGGCCTCAATAATGGTGGCGGTGGCGGTGCTACTGCCGTGGCAGCTTTACACAGCGCATCGGTTTCCAGTAGAAAGCGCCTACGAGCGCGCCTATAATACCCGGCACTTTACCGAAGCGCTGGAAGGCCACGGCAACTCCTGGTATTACCACTTTGAGATGATGCCCATCCACTATGGCCTGTTACTGGGTTTGGTGGTGCTAGGAACCTGGATGGCGCTACGCCCGGCGCGGTGGCGGGCCACGCTGCCGCTATTGGCAATGGTGGCCCTTATTTATATCTTTTTTACCCTGGCTGCCACTAAAATGTATTCCTACACCTACGTCACCAGCCTACTGCTGCTGCTGCTAGCGGCGCAGCCCCTGGCTGTGGCCGCCCGGTGGCTGGAGCGACTGGTTAGCTGGCGGCGCTGGGCCCCAGCCCTGGGCAGCCTGGGCTTAGGGGCTGTGCTACTGGCCGATTTGCGCCCCTGGACTATCATAGCCTATCACGCCGACGAGCAGGTGCCCTACGATATAATGCCCGGCGTCCTCAACCGGACCGTGCGCGAAGCCAATGCTAACCTCTACCGGCACCTGGCCCAGGAGGTACCGGCAGGCTACACGGTGTTTAATGTAGCGGGAGGGGATGAGCTAGAAGCTATGTTTTTTTCGGGTCGCAACGTCTACGGCGGCATCCCATCGGCCGAGGAGGTGCGCACGTTGCGAAGGCGAGGCATCAAGCTGGCTATCTATGGCGGGCAAACCCAGAGCCTACCGTCTTACCTGATCGCACCGGGTATTAAGCAGCTGTGGGGAGCTGCGCAGTAGTGCAGTGCGAAGAACAAACCCCTATTTTTACCTTGTTGAAGCAAGTAATAGGTTTAAATAAGGAGTATTTATAACGAGTGTATATGCGCAGTTTAGTAGCCAAGGACAATCGCTGGTGGCGGTGGTGGGTGACAACATTTTTAGGAGGGTTTCTACTGCTTGGGCTATCTATTGTGCGCGACTATGGCATGAGCTACGATGCTGATGCCAGCCGCGACATCGGCATGACCAGTCTACACTACGTGGCTGAAAAGTTATATCCTAAATTTCTTACCAAGCCGAGTCAACAACGCTATTTCGAGCAGTATCAAACCCCACTGCACTGGTTTAAGGACCGCGACTATGGGGTGGCCTACGAGCTACCCGTTACGCTGGCCGAGCGGCTGCTACAGCTACCAAGTGCCCGCGCGGCTAACTTGTTTCGTCACTCTTGCACGTTTCTGGTGAGCTGGGTGGGCATCTTGGCTTTGTATGGACTGGGCAAGCGGCGCTACGCCGATTGGCGCGCCGGCTTGGCCGTAGCCACCCTGCTACTACTAAGCCCGCGCTTATTTGGCGAAATGTTTTACAACGACAAGGACGCCGTGTTTATGGGCTTGAGCACGGTAGCTACTTATACAGCCGTAGTTTTTCTGGAGCGCCCTACCTGGCGCCGGGCGGCGGGGCACGCCTTAGCCTGCGCCATTGCTATTGATGTGCGCATTATGGCCGTGCTCTGGCCGCTGGCTACCCTGGCGCTACTGGCCTGGCGGGGCGGCTGGGGCGACTACCGGCACGGCCGCTGGAAGCAATTGGTGGGCTCGCTGGCCCTGTATGCGCTGCTGTTGCCCGTGCTGGTAACGCTGTGCTGGCCCTACCTGTGGGAAGACCCTTGGAGTAATTTTATGCAGGCTTTCCATAACATGCAGCATTTTCGTTGGGGCGGCACGGTGCTCTACCGCGGCGAGATGGTGCTTGCTGGCGACTTGCCCTGGAGCTACGGGGTTACGTGGGTAGGAATCACTACCCCACTTTTACAGCTGGGCCTAGTGGTGTTAGGGCTGGGCTTGGTGGCCCGGCAACTAGCGAACCGGGGCTGGCGCTTGTATGCCGCCGGCACCCGCGAGTGGCAGGACCTGCTGTTCCTGGGCTTGGGTGTGGGGCCGCTTGTGTCCGTCATCCTCTTCCATTCGGTGATCTACGATGGCTGGCGGCAGCTTTATTTTATTTATCCTTCGCTGTTGCTGCTGGCTTTGCGAGGGCTGGTAGCGGCGGCCCATTGGCTGCGAGGGCAGCCCCGCTGGCAGCGGGCCGTGGCCAGCACGTTGCTGGCAGTAGGGCTGCTGAGCTCGGCCGGGCAACTGGTATGGATGCATCCTTTCCAGAGCCTGTATTTTAACGCCTTAGCTGGCTCGCACGTCACTAGCCGCTACGAGCAGGACTACTGGGGCATTGGCTACCTAGCAGGCTTGCGCTGGGTGGCCGAGCACGATACGCGCCCTGTGGTGCGGGTCTGCACGGAATCGTACATGTGGTCGCCCTTCAATAGTAATTACTGGCTGCTGCCCGAAGATATCCACCAGCGATTACAGCTAGTCGTTACGCCCGCCGAAGCTGATTATTTTCTGGCTAACTATCGCTGGCACACCGAAGAGTACGACCTGCCTCATAAAAAGGGGGAAATAAAGGCCGGAAATCAGCGAATTATGTCAATCTTCGTTCTCAAGCCTTAATGGCTAACCAGGCAGTGTACCCAGGTTACTGGCTGTTGCACCCTATGTTTTTGCGGGGCCCTCGTGCGTGCTCCCAGTCACTGGCCTGCCTTATCCTCTTCCTATGCTAATCTTTCCTGCATCCTCGCAGCTATGGCAAAAATTTATTCGATAGTGCGCAAGCTTCTCCGCCAAGAGCGAGTAGTTACCTGGAGTTTGCTGCTACTGCTGCTGCTGGTTGGGCTATCTATTCTGCGCGATTTTAGCATCTCTACCGACGAGCCAGAGCAACGAAATATTGGCATGGTGTCGTTGAGATACGTAGCGGAGCGCTTCTTTCCTCACTTTCTGGAAAACCATCCTGCTGTTAAGCAGGTGGCCACGTTGCATGAGTTTTACGACCGCGATTACGGCGTGATTTTCGAGTTGCCGTTAGTTTGGTTGGAACAGATTCTCGGCCTTGAGGAGTGGCGCAGCATTTTTTTATTTCGGCACCTTTGCACCTTTCTCGTGAGCCTGACGGGGGTGGTAGCGATCTACCAACTTGCTCGGCGGCGGTTCCAAGACTGGCGCCTGGGCCTGCTGACGGCCGCCATGCTGGTGCTGACGCCGCGCATTTTTGGCGAGATGTTCTATAATAATAAAGATATCGTCTTTATGGCAGTCTTCGCCATCGCCACTAATACGGCGGTGCGGTTTATAGAACGGCCCGGCTGGGGGCGCGCCGGCTGGCACGCGCTAGCCTGTGCCTGTGCCATTAACGTACGAGTGATGGGGATCCTGATTCCGGTGGCTACGCTAGCCCTACTGAGTTTGCAAGCAGTACGAGGGGTCTATCGGGGGCAACGGCAGCCGACTGGTCCGGCCGGGCTATACCTTGGGCTACTTCTGTCGCTGACAGTTTTATTCTGGCCTTTTTTATGGGAAGCGCCATTACAGAACTTCAAGATGGCGCTGGAGCATATGTCGCGCGCCCGCTGGACCGGCGAGATTCTCTACGCGGGGGAGATGGTTGTGGATAATGACTTGCCGTGGCACTATGCAGCGGGTTGGATAGGCGTCACTGTCCCGGTTTTGTACCTTATAGGGTTCCTGGTGGGCACCTTCCTAACATTACGGCAACTGTCGCGGCGACGATGGCAGCTCTACGCCACGCCGGCCGAGTGGCAAGATCTGTTGTTTCTAGGCCTATTTTTGGCCCCTCTGGTGGCAGTAGTCATGAAGAATTCCACCTTATACAATGCGTGGCGGCAGCTTTACTTCGTGTACCCGCCGCTGTTGCTAGTAGCCGTGCGGGGCTTGTTGGCACTTTATGAGTGGCAGCCCCGCCGCCCGCAGTGGCAGCGCTGGTGGCCACGCCTTAGCTATACCGCCTTGGGGGGTACCTTTCTGATGGTGGCGATGCAGCTGGTAAAGCTGCATCCACTGCAAACTACGTACTTCAATATCTTAGCCGGCGCACATGTGGAGGGGCGATTTGAGATAGACTACTGGGTAATGAGTTACCAAGAAGGGCTAAAGTGGGTGGTCGCGCACGACAATCGAGCGCACATCATTGTGAGTGCCCAACGCCAGCTCGAGCTAGAAGCTACCCGTAAGATGCTGCCGCCGTACGATCGCGACCGCCTGGAAGTAGTTCAAGACACTGCTAAGTCTAATTATTTTCTCACCACCTATTATGGTCATTACTATCCCTATGCAGAATACAACGAAGAAATGACAACTATCCACCGCGGTGGGCAACGCATTTTGTCCGTTTTTCGCGGCAAAAAGCAATAGGTTACCCTAAGCGAATATTTTCTCTCAAGCTGCCTTTGGCCACATAATCTCACCTAGCTACCTGTACATGAAGAACCTACTTTACGCCTTACTTGCCTTCGCATTAGCCTCTTGCGACAGCAAAACCGAAAAACCTGCTAACATATTGGCTTCAAATGACTTTGAGTCGTTGGATGGCTGGACAAATGGAGGTGCCAATGCTTCACTGAATAAGGAAAAGGCTCATTCGGGGGCCTTCTCTGTAAAAACCTTTCCTGGCCTGGATTTTAGCATGGGCTTTGGTAATCAACTAGGTAAGATAAGCTCTACGCGCATAAATAAAATTAAAGTACACGCTTGGGTATACGTGCCCAGCGGCGATGCTACTGCTACTCTGGTAGTGGAAGTAAAAAATGCGGGCGAAGATAAAAATGCATTGTGGGAAGGCATAGGCCTAGTCGATGAAGGTAAGTCGAAGGGCTACAATAAGTGGATAGAAGTGGAGAGGACGCTGACGATGCCTGAATCGATAAACTATAACAGCCAGATGGCCGTGTACCTCTGGCGCACGGGCGGCTCGCTGGCTACTTACATGGACGACGTGGAGATTACGAAGGTTGACTAACTCCTATAGGGCCAGCTTATTTTTTCACCTTCGGCGTGGGTGCAGCTGTAATAGCTGATGCCCACTTCGTAGGTGCGCACGCTCGGCACCTGCGCTACCTTGGCCATTAACTCGGCCTCGAAGCCGCAGGGCCTTCATCTACACAACCATTAGACGAATGCATGCTACGCATATTATAGCGCTCCAAACCAGCGAGCAATTACCAAGCTAGTGTGGGCAGGCCGCTGCACGCTGGCGTACGGCCATAGCCGGGGGCCCGGTACCTGGGCGGCTCCGCGGCTTCGGACGGTAGCCGAGCAGCTATAGATTTGTCTGGCTGCCCCACCTACATTTGAAGCTGGGTTTGGCAAGGGTAAAGGCAATAGTATGACTAGCCACCTCTACAATGCTGCGTTTTTAGTACTTGCCTGTTTGCAGTTATGCTCGCGCATTCACTTACTACGCCTTCAGTATTGGCGGCCCTTCAGCCCTGGCGTGAGGAGACGGCCGACAGCTACCCACAGGCTATTCCTTCTTACCACGCCGGTTATCTATGAAATCACGAGCTACCTTTTGGCTGGTAGTAGGCCTCATGTTGCTGGCGGTACGCCAAAACCAGCGCTGGAATACGGAGGCGGTATTTGATTGGGATGCTGGGGGCTATTTTTCCTACTTGCCCGCTGTTTTTCTGTACCACGACCCCGGCCGGGTTGACTTGTTGGCCCGGCTAGTGCAGCAGCGCTTGCCCGAAAAGGAGCACGACCTCGGCCACCTGGGCATCCGGCAGCTCGCCAATGGCCGGTTTGTCACGAAGTATCCGCTTGGGGTGGCCCTTAGCCAGCTGCCGTGGTTTGCGGGGGCGCACCTCTACTCGCGGCTGGAAGGTATACCCGCCAACGGCTACCTGTGGCCTTACCAGGAGGCCGCCATGCTGGCGGGCGTGGCGTACGCGATACTGGGGCTTTGGGTAGTGCGCAAGCTGTTGCGCCGGTACTATCCCGATGCTACCGTGGCCTGGGCACTAGCAGGGATCGGCTTAGGCACCAACTACTTTGTGTATGCAACTCACGAAGCGGCCAATGCGCATGCCGTGCTATTTCTGTGGCAAGCCTCGCTGCTCTACTGCACGGCCCGCTGGTACGAAACGCCCCAGTGGCGCTGGGCGGCGGGCATGGGGCTATTTTTAGGGTTGGCTACGCTTACTCGCTTTAGTGAGGTAATCTATGTGCTTATTCCCGTAGCCTGGGGCCTTACCAGCCTGGCCGCGCTGCGGCAGCGGCCGCTGCTGCTGGCCCGCCATGCCGGGCAGCTGGCGCTGGCCGCTGGCCTGAGCCTAGCAGTAGTAAGCGTTCAATTTATTTTCTGGCGCATTGTGAGCGGGCACTGGGTAGTGGAAAGCTATCCGGGCGAGCACTTCGACTTTACTGCCCCGCATCTTATCGACGGGATGATTAGCATTCGGCGGGGCTGGCTGCTTTATACCCCGCTGGCCGCCCTGATACTAGCCGGCGGCATCCCGCAGCTGCGACGCTACGTGCCAAGCGCCCTGCCGGCCGTGCTACTGCTGCTGCCCGCCCTCATCTACGTCACCTTTAGCTGGGGGCAGTGGTGGTACGGCTGGGGCTTTAGCACTCGGCCATTTGTAAGCGTCTACCCGTTGCTGGCCTTACCGCTGGGAGCTGTGCTAGTCGCTAGCGGACGGCCCGGTAGCATGGCGTACCGAGCAGTGCGGGGGATTGTAGTAGCCTGCATCGTACTCAATTTATGGCAGGGGTGGCAATACGTCAATAATATTCTGCCCGGCGATGAAATGACGGCCCAGCTTTACCGAGAACGGTTTTTCCAAGTGCCGCCCTGGCATCCGGCCTGGCCTACCCCCGATGTGCCGCCACCGCCGCTAGTGCCCTGGTAAGCGCAGGTGGGCAAAGCAAGCCGACCACATATTGGGGTAAGAGTTGTCAGGCAGGCAGCTGGCAGCAGGCAATACTTAGCAATAAGCATTAAATCCGGACGGGTGCGCCCGGGGACGAAACTAAGCTTGAGATACTGGCTAGCTTTGCCCGGCCACTTCTCAGCCTAGCTTTCATGCCTCCTGCTCTCCCATTTTCTGTTTTGCCGCGGCGGGCCGGCGCGCGCCCTACCGCCCCGCTCGCCGCAGGAAACAGTGCCGGCTGGCTAAGCCGGAAGCGAGCCGGCCAACTAGCGTGGCTCGTAGTGGGGCTGGGCGGGCTGCTACGGCTAACGATCTGGTGGCAAGCCCGCTCGATATATCTGGACGAGGTGGGCCTGCTGCGCAATTTTTTGGAGCGCAGCTACGCCGATCTGTTCAAGCCGCTGAGCTACGAGCAATATGCGCCGCCCTTCTTCTCCGTGCTGATGAAAGGCGTGGTGCAGGTAGCTGGCAACGGCGAGCGGGCCATTCGGCTGGTGCCGATGCTAGCAGGCTGCGGGCTGCTGGTGTTGTTTCGCAGCCTAGCCCTACGCTGGCTAGCGCCCGTTTGGGCGGTGCTGGCAGTGGCCTTTTTGGCCTTCAGCAGCTTATATCTAGACTATGCTACCGTGTGCAAGCAGTACAGCACCGACAGCCTGGCAGCGGTAGCCTTGCTGGTGCTGGCCGAGCGCCAACTGCGGCAGCCTACCCTCACCAGCCGGGCGGCGCTCGCCTGGGCGGCCGGCGGCGCAGCGGTAGTGTGGGCCTCGATGCCGGCCGTATTTGTGCTGGCCGGCGTAGGGCTGGCGCTGGCCTGGACCTACCGAGCGGTGCTGCTGGGCCCAACGAGCGGGCGGCTGCTGGGCATTGCGGCGGGCTGGGCTAGTAGCTTTATGCTTTATTTCAAGCTCTTACTGCAAGCCGACGCCCAGTCAGACTACCTTCAGCGTTTTCATCACGATGCTTTTCTGGCGTTTCCGCCGCACTCGGCCGCCGAGTGGGGCCTGCTGGGGAGCCAGCTGCAAGGATTAATCGATAAGGGCTTTGGCAAAACCGTAGTGGCGATGGTGCTGGCTGGGGTAGGCCTGCTGGTGGGAATAGGCCACTTGCTACGGCGGCCCAGCGCCCGTACCTGGCTGCTAGTAGTGCCGGTGGCAGCCTGCCTAATAGCCTCGTCATTAGGCTACTACTCGCTCCTGCCGCGGCTGATGCTGTTTGGGCTGCCGCTCGTGTTGCTGGTGCTTTTTACTGGCCTTGGCGTGCTGGCGGCGCGCTGGCGAGGAGTGGGCATTGGGCTGCTGGCTGGGGTCGTTATCACGCTGGGCAGCCAGCAGCGGCTCAAGTTTTTTGTAGTGCCGTTTCAGGCTGATTATGCCGATGTGCGTACGGGCTTACTGTACGCCGCCACGCACCAGCAACCCGACGAAACGGTGTTTATTTACCACAACGAAGCCCAAGTGGCCTATTATTACCAGCACTTGCACCCACTGCCGACACCGCTACGCCGCGTGGTAGTGGAGCGCTATCACCTCACTCCTCACGACGACGTAGTACAGCAAGACGTGCTGGCGCTGGCTGCCGCGGGCCACCGCCACCTCTGGCTGGTGTACGACCGACCCGACCCGTGGCTGCGCGACTGGGCGGCGCAGCACGGCTCGGTATCGCAGTTCGTGGAGTTTCACCGCGGCTACGTTTTTCGGCTGGCCCTCAACTAGGTTAGCCCCGGCCGGTTGCTAAACCGGGCCAGCGCCCGGTAGCAAGTAGCCCGCTTTTTTGCCTTCACTTTCCCTAATTTCTCTTTTATGCCCGTCGCTCGTCCTTTCAATTTTCAGCAGTGGGTAGCTGAGCACCGCCACCTGCTCAAGCCGCCGGTTGGTAACCAGCAGGTTTTCAAGGATAATAAAGATTTTATCGTGATGGTAGTCGGCGGGCCCAACGCTCGCAAAGACTACCACGTCGATGAGGGCGAGGAGCTATTCTGGCAGCTCGAAGGCGAAATGACGGTCAAGATTATCGAAGATGGCCAGCCGGTAGACATCGTCATCGGGCCCGGCGACATGTTTTTGCTGCCGCCCGGTGTGCCGCACTCGCCGCGCCGGCCGGCCGGTACGGTGGGGCTGGTGCTGGAACGCTACCGCACGGCGGGCGAGCTCGACGGCTTTCAGTGGTATTGCGAGAATTGCGGCCATAAGCTGTTTGAGGAGTACGCCGAGATTACCGACATCGTGGCCCAGCTCCCGCCCATTATGAACCGCTTTTGGGCCAACGATGACCTGCGCACCTGCCAGGTATGCGGCACGTACATGGCAGCCCCGGCGGCCCCCAAACCCGAGCCTGCTGCCTGAAATTACGCCTCTTTTTCTGGTTGATGGCTGCGCTGCGGGGCTGGCCGTCAATCAGAAAAAGCGGTGGAATTCGCTTGAAGCATTGTGCTCCCCGTTGTTTCCGGCGGCCCCCACGCCGCCGTGCCCCATCGGCGCCGGCCATGTGGCAGCCTAATCGCGCATGCTGCGGCAGGGTATCTTTGCGGCCTTCGCTTTACAGGCTTTTGCATGAAAAAGATATTGCTGCTGTCGCTGCTGGCTCTGCCCGCCTTGGCTCAGAAGAAGGGACCAGTTATCAGCCGGCCCAAACTGGTGGTAGGCATCGTCGTCGACCAAATGCGCTACGACTATATCTACCGCTACTGGAGTAAGTATGGCAACGATGGCTTTCGGCGCCTGCTGGGGGAAGGCTTTAGCTACGAAAGCTGCAACTACAACTACGTGCCTACCTACACCGGGCCGGGCCACACCAGCGTGTATACGGGCACTACCCCGGCTACCCACGGCATCGTGGGCAACAACTGGTACGAGCGCGAAACCGGGCACACTACCTACGTTACCGAAGATAAAACGGTGCAGGCCGTGGGCGGCACCGCGGCCGCCGGCCAAATGTCGCCGCGCCACCTGCTCGCCACTACCATCACCGATGAGCTGCGGCTAGCCACCAACTTCCAGAGCAAGGTGATTGGCGTCTGCATCAAAGACCGGGGCAGCATCCTGCCGGCCGGCCACGCCGCTTCGGCCGCGTACTGGTACGATGGCAGCAATGGGGCGTTCATCAGCAGCACGTTTTATACCCCGACGCTGCCCGACTGGGTAACTAAGTTTAACGCTGCCGGCCACGCCGCCGAGTACCTGGCCCAGCCCTGGAACACGCTGCGACCCATTGCCGAATACACCGAAAGCACCGCCGACGATGTGCCCTGGGAATCGGCCTTCAAGGGCGAAGCCAAGCCCGTGTTTCCGCACGACCTGCCCGCCCTCAGCGCCACGCCCCCGGCGGCCGTGAAGGCGACCGAGCGGGCCTCGGGCGAGAAGCAGCCCGCGGCGCCTACCCGCAACCTCGACCTCATTCGCTCGACGCCCTTCGGCAACTCGCTCACCACCGACTTTGCCATCGAAACGCTGCGCGCCGAGCAGATGGGCCAGCGCGGCCAAACCGATTTTCTGGCCCTTAGCTTTAGCAGCACCGACTACGTAGGGCACCAGTTTGGCACCACCGCCATCGAAACGGAAGACACGTACCTGCGCCTCGACCGCGACCTGGCCCGCCTGCTCGACGCCATCGACAAGCAAGTGGGCCGGGGCCAGGCGCTCGTATTTCTGACCGCCGACCACGCCGCCGACCAGGCCGCCGGCTTTTTGGAAGCGCACCGCCTGCCGGGCGGCGGCATGGGCACCTTCATCGTGCGCGACACGGTGCAGTGCGCCCTCACGCGCCGCTTCGGCCCGGGCAATTGGATAGTGGATTTTGAAAACCAGCAGGTATACCTCAACCGCCAGCTGATCGCCGAGAAAAAGCTGGAGCTCGCCAAAGTGCAGAACGAGGTAGCCGAAATCCTGCGCCTACAGCCGCACATCGCCCAGGCTATTTCGGCCACCGACTTGCAGCGCAATGCCTGGCCGGTGGGCCTGGGTATGTACCAGGCCAACGGTTTTTACGCCCCGCGCTCGGGCGATGTGTTATTTGTGATGTCGCCGGGCTGGCTCGAAGCCTACGGCTACCCCGTCGTGAAGGGCACTACCCACGGCGCGTCGTGGGCCTACGATACCCACGTGCCCCTCCTTTTTTGGGGCTGGCACGTAAAGCACGGCGAGTCGGTAGCCCCGGTCAAGATTGTGGATATTGCGCCCACCGTGGCGCGCTACCTCCACATTCAGGAACCTAGCGGCTGCTCGGGCGTACCCCTGGAAGAAGTGCTGGAATAGGCGGCTCGCCAGGGCGGCTGCTAGCTAGTTCTCTTCTTCTTTAGGTTATTTATAAATTATTTACCCATTTCTTACCCTCTCCCACTTTACAGTGACTCATTTTAACCCCTGGCACGACGTATCGCGCGGCGAAAACCTGCCCACTACTGTTACCGGCATCATCGAAATTCCGAAGGGCAGCAAAGGCAAGTACGAGCTTGATAAGGAAAGCGGCCTGCTCAAGCTCGACCGCGTGCTGTTCTCGGCCGTGCACTACCCAGCGGCCTACGGTTTCATTCCCCAAACGTATTGCGACGACCACGACCCGCTCGACATCCTGGTATTGTGCTCGGTCGATATTCCGCACATGTGCGTGGTAGAAGCCAAGGTCATCGGCGTGATGCAGATGCTCGACCAGGACGAGGAGGATGATAAAATCATTGCGGTGGCCGCCCACGATGTATCGGTGAACCACTACAACGAGCTGGCCGACCTGCCGCCCTACATGATGCTGGAGATGCAGCGCTTTTTTGAGGACTATAAAGCCTTGGAAAAGAAACAAGTGATCGTGAAGAAGTTTTTGGGCCGCGAAGACGCCTACCGCATCATCGACGACAGCATCAAGCTCTACGAAGAAACGTTTGGGAGCCAGAAACCCGCTTAGCTTGCGCCGGTGACAGCAAAAGCCTGAGGCCATTGGCCCAATCGTTTGCTTTCTACGCTCCCAGAGAACGTCATGCCGGGCTGGCCGCAGCCACTCGGCATGACGTTCTTTTCTTTGCCCGCTTTATTTCACCTGCATGTCCGCTTCCCGCGCCCTGCGCCCGCTCGATGCGTTGCTCTTTAGCAGCGGGTGGCTCGCCGCCGCCGCCGCCGCCCAAACGGCCGCTACCCTGCTCCTCTGGCCGGGCGCCGTGGGCAGCGTGGCCGGGCAGCACCTGGTAGTGCTGGTATTTGCCGCCACGCTGCTCACGTATAATCTCGACGCGGTGCTGCCCTTCAAGCACCGCCAGCCAGCGGGCACCTCGGGCCGCAAGGCCTGGCAGCAGCAGCACTGGCTGGCCCTGGTAGTCTTGGCCGGCGCCGCGGCCCTCACCGGGGCCTACCTGCTACTCGCCGATGGCTGGGTGCATTTTTTGCCCGTGCTGCTGCCGCTGGCTGCCCTGGCCATTGGGTACTCGTGGCCGGTGCTGCCGTGGCGAGGCCAGTGGCGCGCCATCCGCGAGGTGCCGCTACTCAAGGTATTTCTCATCTCCGGGGTGTGGGCGGCCGTGACGGTAGGCCTACCGGCCCTGGCCCTGCACCAGCCGCTAGCCTCGGCACTGGGGCTATTGGGCCAGCGGTTTTGCCTCGTGACGGCGCTCGCCATCGTGTTCGACATCCGCGACTACAGCCGCGACCGGGCCGTGGGCCTGCGCACCTTTCCGGTACTGCTGGGCGTGGCCGGAGCCAGGGGCGTATCGCTGAGTTTTCTGGCGCTGGGCTTTGGGCTGGGCCTCGCCCGCGGCACTGCACCGCTCACAGTGGGCTTGCCGGCACTGCTGGCCGCCGCCGTCATTTTGGCCGCCCAGGAGTCGCGGAGCGACTATTTCTTTGCCCTCATTACCGACGGCGTGCTGCTGGTGCAGGCGGCGGCTTATTTTATATTTTAAGCCGCTGTAGAATGGCTGGCTAGCCATTCTTCTTATCACGCACGCTCGGCGCCAGCTACCACGTACCGCGGGTCTTCTTCAATATTGACGTCGGTCAGCGCCGAGGCTTTGCTGAGCAAGCGGCGGCAATCGGGGCTGAGGTGGCGCAGGCGCAGGGTTTTGCCGGCGCGGTGGTAGCGCTCGGTTAGCTTGTGCAGGGCATCCAGGCCCGACATATCGGCCACGCGGCTTTCGCCAAAGTCTACCACGACTTCGGCCGGGTCGCCGGCCACGTCAAACTTGTCGGCGAAGGCCTGCACGGAGCCAAAAAACAGCGGCCCGTAGATGTCGTAGTGCTTGGCGCCCGCGGCGTCGAGGTAGTGCCGGGCCCGAATGCGCCGGGCATTTTCCCAGGCAAAGACGAGCGCCGACACCACTACCCCGAGCAGCACGGCCAGCGCTAGGTTTTGGGAGATGGCCGTGACGAGCGTCACGAGCAGCATCACCAGCACGTCGGGGCGCGGCATGCGGCGCAAGATGCGCAGGCTGGCCCACTCAAAGGTGCTGATTACCACTGTAAACATTACCCCAACCAGCGCCGCCAGCGGCAGCCGCTCGATGAGCGACGAGCCCGCCACCACAAACAGCGCCAGGGCCAGGGCGGCCACCACGCCCGACAGCCGCCCGCGGCCCCGCGAGTTCAGGTTGACCATCGTTTGGCCAATCATGGCGCAGCCGCCCATGCCGCCACTCAGCCCGGAGGCCAGGTTGGCCAGCCCGAGCGCCACGGCTTCCTGGTTGCCCTGGCCACGGGTATCGGTCAGCTCATCGACCACCGTGAGCGTAAGCAGGCTTTCGGTAAGGCCCACCAGCGCCATCACGAGGGCGTAGGGAAATACGAGCACGAGCGTGGGCCACGCCAGCGGCACCTGCGGCCAATGCAGCGCGGGCAGCCCCCCCGCGATGGAAGCAATGTCGCCCACCGACTTGGTGTGCAGCCCGCCCCCAATCACCAGCGCCGACACTACCCCGATGGCAACCAGCGAGGCGGGCACGGCCTTGGTCAGCTTGGGCACTACGTAGATAATGGCCATCGTGAGGGCTACCAGCCCCAGCATGAGCAGCAGCGGCGCCCCGGCTAGCCACTCGCCCGTAGCGCCGGGCACCTTGAACTGCTCTAGCTGCGCCCGAAAAATGATGATGGCCAGGCCATTGACAAAGCCATATACCACCGGCTGCGGCACCAGCTGGATAAACTTGCCCAGCCGCAGCAGCCCAATGCCGACTTGCAATACGCCCGCCAGGGCCACCGCCGCAAACAGGTATTCGGGGCCGTGCTGCGCCACCAGGCTCACGATGACGACGGCCACCGAGCCCGCCGCCCCCGATATCATGCCCGGCCGCCCACCCAGCACGCTCGTAACCAGGCAGAGGATGAACGCCGACCCAATGCCCACCAAAGGGCTGATGTGGGCGAGCAGCGCAAAAGCTACCACCTCTGGCACCAAGGCGAGCGCCGTGGTAAGGCCCGCTAGCACCTCATTCTTAACGTTGTGCGTGTACTGGGTAAAATAAGACTGGACAGAAATCATAGCGGCCGAAGCAGTGGCAAAAGAAAAGCCGCTCGCTTCGGGCAAGAAGCGGCGGCAGAAGTAGCGGGTACTCCCAAGTGGGGGCGGCCAGAACCTGGCAAAGGGGAGGTAGCGCGGAGCGCAAAACGCCTTCAAAGGTACGTAGCCGGCTTAGAGGAGCCGACGCCTTCATTCTCATGCCGGCGCTTGTAACTGCTGCAAAGCCGGCCCAATAAACCGGACCAGATCGCCGGCCACCAGCCCGGCTTCGCCGGTTTCGGCAGCGGCCAGGTCGCCGGCGTGGCCGTGGGCCAGCACGGCGAGGCGGGTGGCGAGCAGGGCATCGAGGCGCTGGTCGGCCCGCAGGGCCAGTACGAGGCCCGTGAGCACGTCGCCGCTGCCGCCGGTACCCATGCCGGGGTTGCCCGTAGTGTTGAAATACACCTGGCCATCGGGCGCGGCCACGGCGGTGTAGGCCCCTTTCAGCACCACCACGCAGCGGTGCTGCTGGGCAAAGTTGCGGAGCAAATCCAGGCGGTGGTAGTCGTCGGCGGTTTTTTCGGTAAGGCGCGCAAACTCGCCGATGTGGGGCGTCAGCACGGTGTTTTCGGGTAGCAAGTCCAGCAGCTCGCGGTGCTGGCCCAGCAGGTTGAGCGCATCGGCATCGATCACGAGCGGCACCTTCGCCGTGCGCAGCAGCTGTTCGAGCACGGCGCGGCTAGCGTCCTGCTGGCCCAGGCCGGGGCCAATGCCGATGGCCTGGTAGTCTTTCAGCGCCGGCAGCTCGCTGATAAAATCGGCCTGCGGGTCGGGCAGGCACATGGCCTCGGGCCGGGTCGTCTGGATAATGTCGTAGCCGCAGCCCGGCACCGCCACCGTGAGCAGCCCCACGCCGCCGTGCAGGCAGGCCCCGCTAGCCAGCACCGCGGCCCCCACCTTACCCCGGCTGCCGGCCAGCAGCAGCGCGTGGCCAAAGGTATTTTTATAAGCAAACTTGCCGCGCTTGGGCAGCTGCACATCGGGCTGCCGGGCGGCTAGCTTCGCCTCGAAGCCCGGCCCGCCCGGCAGCCGCGTGAGGTGCCACGGCGTAGCGGCCTGCTCGATGAAAGCCGGACTCAGCCCAATATCCACCACGTACCACTCGCCCACGTACTCCGCATTTTGCGGCAGCAAAAAAGCCAGCTTAGGTAGACCAAAGCTGATGGTGTGGCCGGCCCGCACTACCGGCGCGGCCGGGTCGGGCTGGGGCGCATCGGCGAGCAGGCCGCTGGGCAGGTCGATGGCTACCACGCGGGCCTGGCTAGCGTTGAGGTGCTGCACCACGGCGGCGGCCAGCCCCGTGAGCGGGCGGCTGAGGCCAGTGCCAAACAGCGCATCGACCACCAGCGTACCCGGCGCAATGGCTGGCAGCGCGTCGGCCCGCAACTCGCTCACGGTTATCACCTTAGGCAGCACGTGGTGGTTGTGCTCGTAGTCGTCCGAGTACTTGTCGGCGGGCAGCAGGGCCAGGCGCACGGCGTAGCCGGCCAGGAACAGCAGGCGGGCCAGCGCCAGGCCATCGCCGCCGTTGTTGCCGGGGCCGCACAGCAGCAGTATCTCACCGGCCTCGGCGGGCGGGTAGTGCTGGGTTAGCCAGTTGGCCAGGGCCGTGGCGGCGCGCTCCATGAGAGCGGTAGCGGTAGTGTGCTGCTCGGCAATGGTGGCGCGGTCGAGCTCGCGAATTTGGGCGGCGGCAAGGAGTTTCATGCGGTAGTATGGCTGGAGGCTAGCCAGCATTTTCGAGGAAAAGACGTGATTATCGGCCCGGGTAGCTATAGTAAACTTCCCATCCCCCGTTTACGTTTCGACACAAATAACCGCTTCGCCTCTAACTCCAAACCAAGAATGCAAACCTGGAACGACGTTATCCGCCTCGCCAACCACGGCGCCCCAGCCCCACCCCACCGCGTCGAAAAAACCGCCGCCGAGTGGAAAGCTGAGCTTACGCCTCAGCAATACCACGTCACGCGGGAGCACGGCACCGAGCGCGCCTTCACCGGCGAGTACTGCGAGGCCCACGAAGCCGGCCTGTACGCCTGCGTGTGCTGCGACACCCCACTTTACGACTCACGCACCAAGTTTGAGTCGGGCACGGGCTGGCCAAGCTTCACCCAACCAGTTGAGGACAACGTAATTAAATACAAGAAAGATACCAGCTACGGTATGGTGCGCGTGGAGGCCCTCTGCAACGTGTGCGATGCCCACCAGGGCCACGTATTCCCCGATGGCCCCGCCCCGAGCGGCCTGCGCCTGTGCATAAACTCGGCGGCCATCAAGCTCGTGACGACCAAGGAGCCCGCTGCCCAGCATTAGCGCCGGCTACTGAATAGCCAGCACGTCATGCTGAGCCTTGCAAAACATCTCGCTCGCCCCGCTGGGAAACCGAACCCTGGCGGCGTGGTAGAGATGCTTCGCGAGGCTCGGTATGGCGTTCTTTTTTAGGTTCTTTTATCTTTCGTTTAATCTCCCTCCCTGTCTTTTCCCACCCTCCCGGTTATGTCGTTGCTTTTCACTGACTTCGCTTCCTGGCAAGCGCACTGCGCTGCTACCGGCGAGCCGCTTTACCAGCCCGTGCTAGCCTACGAAATCGAGCAAAAGGGCGCGACCGAGGAAGCCATCTGGCCCGGCTTGCAGCGAGCCTACGACGTGATGCGCGACGCCGTGCACGAGGGCCAGACCGGCA
>CAZERY010000010.1:0-34440 GCA_964514915.1 uncultured Hymenobacter sp. | reverse complement strand
GTCGAGCTTCTCAATGGCCACCGGCGACTTCAGTCGGCTTTCCTCGACCCGCGAGGCGGAGATAACGACTTCGCTCGTCAGCACATCGCGCGATTCCAGCGTGACCGCAATGTGCTGGCTGCCACTCGCGATCTCGATTTCGCGCGTGTCGTGGCCGATGGCGTTGAAAACCAGGATAAACGGGTAGCGCAGCTTGGCCTTAAAAGCAAATTTGCCGTCGGCGTCGCTCTGGGTGCCCACGCTGGCGCCCTGCACGCTGATGCTGACGCCGGGCAGCGCCTCCTGGGTGCCTTTTTCGCGCACTACGCCACTGATGGCAATCAATTCAGTTTGGGCAAAGGCGGCTGATATACTGGCGAGCAGCAGAATCAGGAACAGAATAAACGAGGGGTAATACGACTTCATCTTGAAAATAACTTGCACGTTGTGAGTTGAATAAGCTAGCCAGCGCCGTGCTGGCCAAGTAGCTCAGCCTGGACCGCCGAGCTAGCAGAAGCTTCAACAACAGCACCCAGCGAGGCTGGCAGTGGCAAGGATTTTCGAGAAGAAGAAAGGGTTCATGAGGGTATTAATTGATAAAATTAAATAATTTTATAGATCAGCTTTGTAGTCGCTGTACGTGTACCGTGGACTCTGCGAGTCCGCGCGTGGGAGCAAACGGGCGTTCATCCGCCCGGACTCGCAGAGTCCACGGTACAACTAGCACGTACACGGACACTAAAACAGCTCTAAATATTCTAATACACGTCCTCCAGGTAGCGGCGCTGCTTCTTGAGGTTGCGCACGTAGCCAGCGGCGTCTTCGGCCGAGAGGCCCGCCTCTTTTTGCACCACTTGCGTGAGGGCCGTTTGCACGGCTTGGCCGAGGCGGTCTTTATCGCCGCAGACGTAGAGCTGGGCGCCGTTTTCGAGCCAGCCAAATACGTCGCGGCTGTTTTCGAGCAGGCGGTCCTGCACGTACACCTTCGCGGCCTGGTCGCGCGAAAAGGCGACGTCGAGCCTGGCTAGCCCGCCGCGCTTGAGGTGCTGCTGCCACTCGGCCTGGTACAGGAAGTCGGTGGTAAAGTGCGGATTACCAAATAGTAGCCAGTTGCGGCCGGCCGCCCCCAGCTCCACCCGCTCCTCCACAAAGGCACGGAAGGGCGCGATGCCCGTGCCCGCGCCCACCATAATGATGTCGGTAGCGCTGGCGGCGGGCAGTTTGAAATACTCGTTGTGCTCCACAAACACCTGCACCTCGTCGCCCACCGCCACGCGGTCGGCCAAAAAGGACGAGCACACGCCGTGCTTGCGCCGCCCGAAAGCCTCGTAGCGCACGGCGCCCACCGTGAGGTGCACCTCGTCGGGGTGGGCCAGCAGGCTGCTGGCAATGGAATACGCCCGGCTGGGCAGTGGCCGCAAAGTATCGGCCAACAGCTGGGCCGTGAGCTGGTCGCTGGGAAAGTCGGTGAGCAAGTCGGCCACGTCGCGGCCGTAGAGGTAGGGCTGGAGGCGGGCCGTATCGGCCAGCAGGCTGTGCAGCTCGGCGTGGGGCGCTAGGGCGGCGTAGCGCTCCAGCACGTCGCGCGTGAGCACCGTGAGCTCGCGGCGGCCAGCCAGGGCGGCAGCCAGCGGCAGGCTTTCCTCGCCCACCTGCACCGGGGCCGTATCGCTGAGGCGGGCAGCGCGCAGCACCTCCTCTACCAGCGGGTGCTGGTTGACGGGCACCACGGCCAGCGCATCGCCGGGCGCGTAGTGCAGGCCCGCGCCGGCCAGGTCCAGCTCGATATGGTACGTTTCCTTATCCGAGCCGCGGCCGTTCAGCTGAATACTTTCCAGGATGCGGGCGGGCCAGGGGTTTTCGTGGGTATACTCGGCAGCTTGCGCCGCTACGAAAGCGCCGGGGCTAGCCAGCGCCGGGCCACCCGCGGCGGTCGGCGCCTCGGCCGCCGTTAGCTTGGCCAGCACCGATTCTATCCACTGTGCGGCGGGGGCTTTGTACGCCACATCGGCATCGACGCGGTCGAGCAGGCGAGTGCCGCCCAGCTCCGCTAGCTTTTGGTCGAAGTCCTTGCCAGTCTGGCAGTAGTGCAGGTAGCTTGTGTCGCCTAGCGCCAGTACGGCGTAGTGCAGGTTGGGCAGCTTGGGGGCCCGCGGGCCGTTGAGGAACTGGTGCAGCTCTTCGGCGCTCATGGGCGGGTCGCCTTCGCCGTGGGTGCTCACGATCACGAGCAGGTTTTGCTCCTGGGCCAGCTGCCGGGGCTGGTAGTCGTTCATGTCGCGCACTGCGGGCTTGAGGCCGCGGCTGGTAGCGGCGGCGGCAGCCTGCTCGGCTATTTTCTTACCGTTGCCAGTGTGCGAGCCGTAGAGAATAGTCAGCTTTTCGGGCGCGGAGCTGGGGGCGGGCGGGGCCGCGCTAGCCACTGTCGGCGCGGTGCCGCTAGCCACTCCGGCGCTGGTGGCCTGGCCGTAAAAGTAGCCGCTCAGCCACACGAGCTGCTGCGCCGTAAGGCCAGCGGTAAGCTGCTGCAAGGTGGCCTCGTCGAGCGTAGGCGGAAGGATAGGAAGCGTTGGCATTAGATGGAAAAGACAGGTTCGGCAGCTACTTCCTGCGTGAAATATTCGGGGTCGGTGGCGGCAATGAGGCCCGCGGCCAGTGTGGCGCCGGTTTGCTCATCAACCAGGATGAAGGCGCCCGTCACGCGGTTTTGGCGGTATTCGTCGGCTACCAGCGGCCCGGCGGTTTTGAGGCGCACCCGCACGATGTCGTTGAGCTTGGCTTCGTCGGTGCCCTGGTTTTCGAAGGTTTCGATGTTGGTCTTGTGCAGAATAGTGGTCACCGAGGCCTTCACCACGGCCGCGTGGTGCTGCACCAGTAGCTTGCGGCCGGCGCGCAAAGGCCGCTCATCCATCCAGCACAGCGTCGCTTCCAGCTCGCGCACCACGGCGGGGTGGGCGTGCAGGGGCACGATGGCGTTGCCGCGGCTCACATCGATATCGTCGCGCAGGCGCAGTACCACGGCTTGCGGCGCCTCGGCGGCCGCTACCTCCTGTTGGTTTATTTCGATAGCTTCGAGCACCGTTTCCAGGCCCGAGGGCCACACGCGCACCTTGTCGCCGGCCCGGTACATACCACTCTGAATACGACCCGCGTAGCCCCGGTAGTCGGGCAGCTCCTCGGTCTGCGGGCGGATGACGTACTGCACCTGAAAGCGAGGCTCGTGCGGATTGGCATCGGCGGCCACGGGCACGCTTTCCAGGTGCTCAAGCAGGCTGGGGCCAGCGTACCAGGCGATGTGCGGCGAGCGCTGCACCACGTTGTCGCCGTTGAGCGCACTCATCGGAATGGCTACCACGTGGGCCAGCTTCAGCTGCTGCGCAATCTCTTGGTAATCGGCCAGTATTTGCTGAAAAACCGCCTCGTCGTAGCCCACCAGATCTAGCTTGTTTACGGCTAGCACAAAGTGCTGAATGCCAAGCAGCGAAGCCAGCAGCGTGTGCCGGCGCGTTTGCTCGATCACGCCCTGGCGCGCATCGACCAGCACGATGGCGAGGTCGGCATTGCTGGCGCCGGTCACCATGTTGCGGGTGTACTGCACGTGGCCCGGCGCGTCGGTGATGATAAACTTGCGGCGCGGCGTAGTGAAGTACTTGTGCGCCACGTCGATCGTGATACCCTGCTCGCGCTCGGCCTTCAGGCCATCAGTCAGCAAGGCCAGGTCCACGGTATCGCCGTTGGTGGCGGTGCGCTTTTTTTCGAGCGTCGCCAGCACGTCGAGCGATACCGAGTCGCTGTCGTACAGCAAGCGCCCGATGAGCGTACTCTTGCCGTCGTCAACGCTGCCGCAGGTAATAAATCGGAGAATATCCATTTTTATAATGATTAATTTTTATAATGGTTAATGATTAGTTGCTGGGTGGTTGCTGGCTGAGTAGTCAATATTTTTTACTAATACATTGACCATTAACCACTAATAAATTAACCATTAAAAATATCCGTTCCGCTTGCGGTCTTCCATGCCGGTTTCCGAGAGGTTGTCGTCGAGGCGGGTAGCGCCGCGCTCGCTCACCTTGGCGAGCAATAAATCCTGGATGATGTCGTCGATCGACGAGGCGTCGCTTTCCACGGCCGCCGTGCAGGTCGAGTCACCTACCGTGCGAAAGCGCACGCGGCGGCTCACTATTTCATCGGTTTCGTCGAGGTTGAGGTGCTCGCTCAGGCCCAGCAGCTGGCCGCTGGGCAGCACTACGCACTGCCGTTCGTGCGAGAAGTAGAGTTCGGGCAGCTGGATGTTCTCGCGCTGGATGTAGTTCCACACGTCGAGCTCGGTCCAGTTCGAGATGGGGAAAACGCGCACGTTTTCGCCCTTCTGAATGCGGCCGTTGTAGATGTTCCACAGCTCGGGGCGCTGGCGCTTGGGGTCCCACTGCCCAAACTCGTCGCGCACCGAAAAGATGCGCTCCTTGGCGCGGGCCTTCTCCTCGTCGCGCCGGGCACCGCCGATGCAGGCATCAAACTCGAACTCTTCAATAACGTCGAGCAACGTATAGGTTTGCAGCGGGTTGCGGCTAGGATATTTGCCGCCCGGCTCGCGCAGGCCGCGCTCCCGAATGGTGTCCTCCACCTTGCGCACAAGCAGCTTCTCGCCGAGCCGAGCCGCTAGCTGGTCACGGTACGCAATGATTTCCTCAAAATTGTGGCCCGTGTCGATGTGCACGAGCGGAAAGGGAAATTTGCCCGGCCGGAACGCCTTTTCGGCGAGCCGCGTGAGGGCAATCGAGTCTTTTCCCCCCGAAAAGAGCAGCGCGGGGCGCTCAAACTGGCCAGCTACTTCCCGCAGAATATGAATAGCTTCGGCTTCGAGCCGGTCGAGGTAATCTAAGTGGGAGGTTGGCATTAGCGTACTAAATAAAGACCCGCTCGCGGGCAGCTTTTGAATAGGAGTAGGGTAGCAAAGCAGCTTAGGCGGGTAGTTGTTCGACCACGGGGTCGAAGCCCTGATGCTCGGTGGTGCCGTGCAGGCCGCATTCTTTGGCCGCGGCTTCCTCCCACCACCAGCGCCCGGCCCGGAAGTCCTCACCCGGCGCAATGGCCCGCGTGCACGGCGCGCAGCCGATGCTCACAAAGCCCTTCTGATGTAATGGGTTCACCGGCACCCCGTTAGCCTGGGAGAAGGCGACGCATTGCTCCCAGGTCCAGTCGAAAAGAGGATGCACTTTTACGAGGTGGTGGCCGCCGTCCCACTCGGCGCGCTCCATATGCTGGCGGTTGGCCGACTGCTCGGCGCGGATGCCCGTCACCCACACCTGCTGCCCGGCCAGCGCGCGCGCCAGCGGCTCTACTTTGCGAATGTGGCAGCACTCCTTGCGGTTGTCGATGCTCTCGTAAAAGCTGTTGGGGCCTTTGCGCAGCATCAGGGATTCTACGCTGGCCGTTAGCGGGCCGTAGACCTCGATGGGCTGGCCGTAGCGCAGCAGCGTCTTATTCCAGGTCGAGTACGTTTCCTGAAAATTGCGCCCCGTGTCGAGCGTAAACACCCGGATGGGCAGCTTGTGCTCGAAGATAAAGTGGCTGATTATCTGGTCTTCCAGCCCAAAAGAGGTCGAAAACGATAGCTGCCCCGCAAAGCGGTCGGCGAGCATGGTCAGGGTTTCGAGGACGGAGTGCTCGGGCAAATAGCGGCGCAAGTCGTCGACCAGTTCCGAAGGAGATAATTCCATGATAAAGAAGGGAGTGATAGGTTGGGCGGCCCGCTGAACAGCTGCCGATGAGGCCCAACCGCGAGCCTTACCCGGCCAAGCACTGCCAAAGCAGATAGGCGCCGCCGCTAGACTAGCAAAACCGCGAAGAATAAAGGGGACTTTAGCAACCGGCCAAGCCTCCCGTCATACAGACGGTCGGGCACGACAGACAACAACACGCCTGCGGCAAAGCAGCAGCGGAAGTGGTAAGCGAGCGGAGGTTGGAAAAGCGGGGCACGTTAACTTGTTTTTATATAGCTAAGAAGAGATTTTCTTAGCCTTCGGTTGGCACCGTTCCAGCCCGTGGCTGGGGGTTGCCGGCGTTTCGTCGAGCCTGTCTCTCCACGCCTCTGTATAAAAACAATCCTTCAAAGAAGAGGAATTGATTGGGCAAAGGTAAGGGCAAGTATAGCGGACTTCCAAGCAGGGCTGCCGCAGTGAGTCCTGGCCGCGCTGCTTCCGCAGCTGCCTCCAAGAGGCGCTTTGCCAGCCGCCCAATGGCCGCTTATTTGATCAAGCCCTGCAAAACTGCCAGCTTGATGAGCGCCGCAGTGTTTTTAGTTTGCGTTTTTCCCAGCATATTCTGGCGGTGGGTTTCGATCGTGCGCTTGCTGGTAAAAAGCTTTTCGGCTATTTCGCTGGTCGTGAGGCCTTCGGAGAGCAGGTGTAGCACCTCTAGCTCGCGGCGCGTGAGCTGGCTAGTCTTTTTGGCGGCAGGCTCGGCAGGTATTTCCCCGTTCAATACCTTGTTTAACATGACGATGCCGAGCTCATTGCACAAGAATTGCTTGCCGGCAGCCACCGTTTGAATAGCCATGACGATTTCGTTGCGTTCGGCATTTTTAAGGATGTAACCCAGCGCCCCAGCCTCAAACATCTGGCCGATATAGCGCTCGTGCATCAGCATGGATAGCACCAAGATGCGCACCGCCGGAAACTCCTGGCGCAGGCGTAGCGTGGTAGCTAGCCCATCGAGCACTGGCATGTTGATGTCGAGCATGACTAAGTCGGTCGGCGTCGTCGGGAGGCTATCGAGCAGCTCCTGGCCATTGCTGGCCTCACCCACCGTAGTGATGCCCGGCTCGGCGGCTAGCAAAGACCGAATGCCATTGCGCACCATAAGGTGATCGTCAACTAAAAAAAGGCGTGTCATGGCTAACAGAGCAAAGGCTGCGGGGCTGAAATAGTGCAACCGGGGGCAAAGCAGCAAAACGTAAATGGGTTCATAGCCAAGAGAGGGAAAGGACAGCGGAAAATGGGTAGTCAGCACGGGTGAGCGAGCAGCCTCAAGTAAATGTATCCTGCAAAGGCGTTGGCAAACATCTTTTTCGCCTGTGCATCGAAGAGCAGCATCGCTGCTAGCAGGCTGTGGAAGGTGGCGCAGTAGGTGGGCAAGCGCGACAAGCGTAGCAAATTAACGTAATCGCTTCATTTATAGCAAGCGAGCGGTTTGTAAAAGGCAGCTGCCAGTGCCGGGAAAACGCGCAGGCCACCGAGATAAACAACTTTCTAATGTAGCGAATAGCGAAGAAAATTCAAAATATCCTTTACTCGCAAAATGCCTGCTGGCAAATAGGTTGCGCAGGGCGCTGCCCAGTGGCTGGGCGGCTGGTATGCCGGAGTGCTGCGCAGTAGCTTGAGCGAGTTGGTTGATTGCGTTGGGTGACCCAGCCGCTATTTACGCCTATTTTTGCCCACCATGACCGACGCCGAATTTGATTTGCTCGACGAGCTGTATTTCGTCACTCCTTTCCGGGTTTTAGTGGAAAAAACTGGCCTGCCAGCGCCCGAGGTGCTAGCCCTGCTGGGCGGCCTGCTCGAGCAAGGGCTGGTGCGCTACTACTGGCCCGACCCCGATACCGAGCTAGCCTACGAGCCGACTTCCTTTGGAGCGTTGGGTGGCGATGCCAGCTACCTGGCTTCTAAGGAAGGGCTGCTGCAACACAATACCCGCTAGCTGTGGCTGCCGCGCCTCCCGTACCCGATGCCCTGCCTGCCAGCCCCGATACGGCCGTGGTGGTGCCGCTTGCGCCGGCCCGCTCGCCGGGCTACTACGTGCGCCAGCGCCTGCTGCAAAACCGGCCGGCCGTGGCCGGGCTGATGTTTATTGGGCTGTGTGCGCTAGTGGCGCTGCTCGGCTACTGGGTACTGCCCGACAATTCGCCCAACGCCAATAATGGCCAGGTGCAGCTCCAAAAGCAGCCCCCTGGCTTTCGGGCCACGCTGCGGCAGGTGCCCGACGCGGCCGCCCCGCCGCCCGGCAGCGTGTGGCAGGTGTGGCTGCACGGCCGCCCCCCGCAGTACCGCGACGAAGTGGTAGCTAGCCCTGGCGATGCGCCAGCCGCGCACACCATCACCCGCACGTACTGGCTGGGCACCGATAAGGCCGGACGCGACGAGCTCAGCCGCTTGCTGCTGGGTACGCGTATTTCGTTGGGTATCGGGCTGGTAGCGGTACTTATTTCTTTGGCGTTGGGCGTGGCGGTGGGGGCCGTAGCCGGCTATTTTGCGGGCTGGGTCGATAGCCTGCTCCTGGGCCTGATGACGGTAGTGTGGAGCATTCCGGGCATTATGCTCGTCATTGGCATTTCGCTGGCCCTGGACAGTAAGGGCGTGTGGGTCAGCTTTGTAGCCGTGGGCCTGACTATGTGGGTCGATGTGGCGCGGGTGGTGCGTGGGCAAGTGCTGGGGCTGCGTTCGGCCACGTTTATCGAGGCAGGGCGGGTGCTGGGGCTGCCCACCCGCCGGCTTATTTTCGTGCACTTGCTGCCCAACTTGCGCGGGCCGCTCATCGTGCTGGCTACCAGTAATTTTGCCGCTGCTATCTTGCTCGAAGCGGGGCTGAGCTTTCTGGGCCTGGGTGTGCAGCCGCCGGCCCCCAGCTGGGGCCTCATGGTGAAAGAAGGCTACGACCTGCTCGGCACCCAGGCCGGCCTCTGGCTGACGCTGTTGCCCGGGCTAGCCATCAGCCTGTTGGTGCTAAGCTTTAATCTGCTGGGCAACGGCTTGCGTGATGCCTTCGACCCCAAAACGCCCCTTACCTAGGCTCACCCCGCCGGGGAAGCGTATTTTTGCGGTTACTTGCGCCCGCCAAGCCTATTTGTGAATTTGTTTTTCTCGGCTAGCTAGCTTTTTTTCGCTTTATGTCCCAAACCGATGCGATAATTGGCCTCGAAAAACGCCTTTTTCTGAAGGAGCGTGAGCTGGGAGCCTTGCTGGAAATTACGCAGGCCATTACCCAGGATGCGGGCGAGGACGATTTATATAAAATCTACCAGTTCACCCTCATCGGGCAGCTGGGCGTGCGCCGGCTGGCGCTGTACGTGCTGGAAGAAGGCATTTTTTGGCTAAAAGTAAATTTTGGTACCGCTTTGCCCGCCAACTCCCGGCTAGCCCTGGCCGATGTCGCCCACTGGTGCCCTGGTGCGTCGTGCCCGGTGCAGCCGCTGGGCCTAGGTGAGGCCTGGCAGGCCTTTGAGCTGCTAGTGCCGGTGCGCCAGCGCGGCGTAGTGCAGGCTCTGGTATTTGTGGGCACTACCCAAAGCGACTATGCGAGCAGCGAGGCCTTGGCATTTCTGGAAACGCTAAGCAACATCTTGCTCGGGGCCGTGGCCAACCGCCGGCTAGCCCGCCAGCGCGAAGCTTCCCTAATGGCCGAAGCCGCCGTACGCCGCGAAATCGAGATTGCGCAGCAGGTGCAGCAGCTGCTTTTTCCGCAGCAGATGCCTAACAATGACCACGTTGTATTGCATGCTACCTACCAGCCACACACCGAGATCGGGGGCGACTACTACGACGTAGTCGAGATTGATGCCGACCGCCTGCTGCTGTGCGTGGCCGATGTGAGCGGCAAGGGTATGCCGGCCTCGCTGCTGATGTCGAACTTCCAGGCGGGCTTGCGCACGCTGCTGCGTACCGATGCCGACCTGGCGACTATTGTGCAGGAGCTCAATAACTTGATCTTTCGTAACTCCGGTGGCGAGAAATTCATCACTGCGTTTCTGGGCCTCTACAACCGCTCGGCCGAGGTGCTCGAATACGTAAATGCCGGCCACAACGACCCGCTGCTGCTGCCCGATACCGGCCCGCCCCAGCTGCTGCACGACGGCACCGTGATGCTCGGCATCATGGACGAGCTGCCGATGCTCAAAGTAGGCTTGGCGCGCATGCCACCGCGCTCGCTCTTATTTACCTATACCGACGGCCTCACCGAAGTGTTCAACGCTCAGCACGAGGAGTTTGGCGAAGCCGGCGTGCTCGAAGCCCTCAGCCACAACCGCTACCTACCCCTACCCAAGCTGCACCAGGAACTGCTGCGCCTCATCCACGCTTTCAACGTCAACGACGGCCATTTCTCCGACGACGTGACGCTGCTGAGCATGCGGGTGAAGTAGTTATCAATCATCAATAAGTACCTGTCGCTAATTACTTTATGGTAAAAATGGCGTGTCAGGCTGCGCTTGTCGAAGCGTCTCTACCGCGTAACTAACGCTAAACGATAAGATTACTTGTGCGGTAGAGAAGCTTCGACAAGCGCAGCCTGACGCTCTTTAAAGATAAGCTATTTACCAACGGGTACTTAGCCATTGGTAACTGATGATTGATCAATCCTCCAGCCAGGTGCCGCAGCGGATAAGCATTGCCAGGCCCACGAAGAAAATGGAGCCGATTTTATCCACTTCCAGCAGCTCATTCAGGAAAAGGTGGAAGACGATAATAACCAGCGACAGCACGACGGCCAGCACGATGCGGCGCACCTCGGGCCGGGCCGCGCTGGCGTGGTAGAGGCGCTCGGCGGTGAGCACCGCTACTGCCAGCAGGGAAAAAAACAGCAAAAAGCCCGGCACACCCTGCTCAGCTAGCTGCAATAAAAAGTAGTTGTGAGCAGTGGAGCGCTCCGGATTGGCGCTCACGTAGGTGTGAAAGCCCGACACCGTGTAGCGCTTGTACTCGGGGTAGAAAGTGGCTGGGCCAGTACCCGTTACGGGGTTGGCGGCTACCATGCGGGCGGCGGCTACCCAGCGGTACACCCGCTCCATGCCCGACACGTCTTGCAGCTTATACGTCGATTCGAGGTGCGCCCTAAAGTTGCCGCCGTGCCATATCATCTTTTTATAATCAGGCTCGTAACGCATAAAATTAGCGTTACTGACGAGGTAGGCACTCACCCCAGCCAGGCCCAGCGTCAGCGCCAGCAGTAGCACCTTGGTCAGCCGCAGCCGCAACGCTCCGTAGAAAATGCCCGCCACTGGCAGCGACAACCACGAGGCGCGGGTGTAGGACGTCAGCAAACCTATAAATAATAGGCCAGCTGCCACCTGCCATAGCCGGCGGCGCCCCCGCGTAGGCGCCTGGGCGGCTAGCCCACCCGCCAGCGGTAGCAGGAGTGCCAGGGCCGTCGCGTAAATGACGTGGTTGAGGTAAAATGGCTGAATGGCCCACCCCACGGAGCTGAAGCTAAAGCCCTGGCTAGCATGGCGCGGCAATATCCAGGCGAGTGCCACTACGGTGGCCCCTACGTAGCACGCTGCTACCCGCCAAAAGTCGGCTGGCCGCCGTAGCAGCACTAGGCTGCCCAGCAAGAGTGGCACTAGGTACCAGCACTTGGCCAGCACGTATTTGAAGGACTTTAACGTGTTGGTAGAGAAATAAATATCCAAGGCAGCCCAGGCGAGCATCAGGCCGGGCAGCACCAACAGGGGGTGGTGCCACTCGCGGCGCGGCAGCTGGCCCAGGCTGCCCGGCCCCAACAGCAGCGCCAGGGGCACGCACGCCAGCAGGCTCAGCAATAGCGGCTCGGAAGGCACGTCCATGCTCAGGCCACCCGGCAGACTGATTTCGTGCGAGAAAGGCAGCGTCAGAAATAAGCTGTAGTAGAGCCATTGCCAGCGTGTGGCCACTAATACCGCTCCCACTAGCGCCAGCGCTGGCACTACCAGTGCCGGCTGCTGGCGTAGCCCCGCCAGCGTACCGCCTCCCAGTAGTAACCCCAAAAAAGCCACAAATACCCACTGGCTAGCATCAGTGGGCCGCAGGCGCAGGAGTAATTGGCGCATGGAAGTCAGAAAAAAGCCGTAACAATTAACAATTGCTGATAAATACCCGTCGCTAATTACTTTATGGTAAAAATGGCGTGTCAGGCTGAGTTTGTCGAAGCGTCTCTACCGCGTAACTAACGCTAAACGATAAGATTACTTGCGCGGCAGCGAGGCTTCGACAAGCGCAGCATGACGTTCTTTAAAGATAAGCTCTTTACCAACGGGTGCTTAACTGTTAATTGCTAATTGAAGTAGCCGTGCGGCGGTATAGCTCTAGCAGCAAAATCAGGAACACCGAGAGGGCTACCGTAGCGAGCACCGAACCCAGCACGATGGCCGAGCGGAGCGGCTTGCTCTTGCGGGTAGCCGGGTAGGCTTTCTGCACCAGGTACAAAGACGATACGCGGCTGTGGAGCGACGTTTCGGCCTGCTCATAAGCACCTTGCGACGCCACGTAGCGGGTTTGCAAGTCGAGGAGGCGACCAGCCAGTAGGTTCACCGAGTCGGTGCCGCGCGTCCAGCCTTCGAGGTTGATAACGTTGCCACCATCGGCGTGGGTAAGGCCGCGCATCGCCCGGCGCAGGCCCGCCACGCTGCCGGGGCCACCGCCTTCGGCGATTTGCAGCTCCTTCTCCGTTTCAATCACGGCTTTGCTCAGGTAGCGCCCCTGATGCGCGAGGTCAAAGACGCCGTAGCGGCGGCGGGTAGCCTCCAGGCGCTGCCGGGTGGCGGCGTAGCTGCGGCCCAACGCGCCCGAGCGCTGCCGGTACAGCTCCAGCACATTGCGCCGGTTGATGAGCGTAAGTTGCTGGTTGATAGAGTCGATGGCGGCGACCATAGCATTGGCCACGTCGGCCGCCAGCTTTTTGTCACGGTCCTGGAAGGTCAGCTCAATAGCATCGCGCTCGTTGTGCACAATGTTGAGGCTGCTGTTAAACTCGCCCAGTACGTAGTTTTCTACGGCATCGCTCCCCGGCTGGCCGGCGTGATAATGGTCGTAAAGATTAAATTTTTTAATCATCTGCTCGGCTAGCGGCAATGACTGCCCGATGGTCAGCACGCGGTCGAGGTCTTCGCTCTGTACCCCCAGTCCCTGCTTTGAGCCCTCTACGAGGTGGTCGGGGTCAGTGCTCTGGGGCGAGGTAGGCAGGAAAATCGCGGTGGAGCTATAAATGTTTGGCATTAAAAGCGTTATCACGATGCTTGCCACGGCCGCTAGTCCAGCCGCGAGGCCCAGCAGGTATTTCCAGCGATGAAAAACGGCCAGCAGGCCGGTGGCAGAGAAGGGCGGTACTGAATCTGGCAACATAAAGTGGGGAAAAGAACTGCCAAAATAGGCCCGCAAAAAGCCCATTAGCAAGCCAGCAAAGATAACCTGCTCCGCCCAGGCCACGGATTATCTTTGCGCCTTCACCGGCCCGGGCCAATTTTCGCTTTTCGCATCAAACGCTTTCTCGGTAATATCAGCCTGGCCATCGTGCTCAACCTGCTGGTGAAGCCCGGCTGGGTGGTAGTCGAAAACCTGGTGCAAGATCGACTTGGGCACGCCACCTTCGGCCTAGTGGCCGCCTGCTCGGCGCTGGCCACTGTGGTCGCCACCTTCGCCGACCTGGGCCTCACCCAGTTTACGGTGCAGCGCCTGGCTACCGAGCCTGGGTTTGCGCGCCAGCACTTTCCTACGTTGCTGCCCCTGCGCGGCGTGCTCACGCTAAGTGCGCTGGGCGCGCTGCTGGGCGCGGGCTGGCTGCTGGGCTATCGCGGCGGGCAGCTAGAGCTGCTGGCGGCGGTGGGCGTGGGGCTGCTTCTGACGCAGTACGGGCAGTTTTTGCGGGCGCCAGTGCAGGCGCGGCAGCATTTCAATACCGACGCTGTGCTCTCGGTGTTTGAAAAGCTGGTGGCGTTGCTGCTGGTAGGTGGCCTGCTAGTGAGCGGGTTGCTGGGGCTGGTAGGCTACGTGGGCGCTCGGCTAGCGGCGGCGGCCTTCACGGCGGTGCTGTTTTTTGGCTTGCTCCGGCGCTTGTTTGGCGCGCTGCCGCACCGCTGGCCGCGCTGGCAGCCGGCGGGGCAATTGCTGCGTGGCAGCTTGCCGTTTGCCTTCATCGCACTGCTCTACGGCATCAACGAGCGGGTCGACATGGTGTTGCTTGAGCGCCTTTCGTCGGCCCGGGAGGCTGGGTACTACGTGGGCGCCTACCGCTGGGTCGACGCCGTGATGATGTATGCTTGGACGGTGCTACCGCTGTTTTTTGCCCGGTTTGCCCACGCCCGCGCTCGCCCGCGCGAGCTGCGCCAGCTTTTGTGGGTAGGGCAGCGGGTGGTGGCCATTCCGCTCCTGCTGGTGGTGGCCTTCGTGCTGTTTCGGGGCGAAGTAGTATTCTGGCAGTTCAGCCACAGCAGCGCGCCCGAGCTGGCGCGCATGGCCTTGTGTTTAAAGATCTTATTCTTGAATGTGCTGGTGCAGGCATTTTTTGCCATCTACAGCACCTTGCTCACCAGCACTCACCACCAACAAGCAGTGAGTTGGCTCGTGGCCCTCAGCATCGGCCTCAACCTTGGCCTCAACCTGCTTACGCTGCCGGCCTACGGCGCCCTGGCCGCCGCCGTTAATACCTTGCTTAGCGCCCTGCTCGTATCGGGCGGCTACGTGTGGCTGGTGGGGCGGCGCACGCCGGTGCCGGTGCCGTGGCGGGTGCTGGTCCGGCTGGCGCTCGCCTTTGGGCTGCTGTGCGGCGGCTGGTACCTGGCCCGTACTTGCCTCAGCCTCAGCTGGTGGCTCGAAACCGGGCTGATGTCCGTCGTGTTTGCGGGCCTGTTGCTGGCTACTGGGCTGGTGCGCCGCCGCGAGCTGCAAAAGCTGCTGCCGCGTTAATTGCCGGTTCGTACGCCCTTTCGCTCTCGCATGCACATTGCCGTTACCGCCCGTTTTCTGCTGCCCGGCGGCCACCTCGAAGGGCTGGGCCGCTTCTCGTTCGAAACCCTACAATGCTTGGTGCGGCAGCAGCCCACGTGCACGTTTCACTTCCTCTTCGACCGGCCCTACGACGCGCGTTACTTATTGGGCCCCAACGTAGTAGCCCACGTATTGCCGCCGCCCGCCCGCCACCCGCTCCTGATGCTGGCCTGGTACGAGGGGGCAGTGGCCTTGTGGCTGCGGCGCCACCGCCCCGCGGCGCTGCTTTCGCCCGAAGGCTTTACGGTGCTGGGTACTACCGTGCCCCGCGTGACGGTATTTCACGACCTGGCTTACCTGCACCGTCCGCAGGATGTGGGTGGCTTCATGCGCCGCTACTACGCTTATTTCATGCCGCGCTTTGCCCGCGCCGTGCAGTGCCTGGTGGCCGTGTCCGACGCCACGCGCCTCGACATTGCCCAGCAGTATGGGCTGGCGGCCAGCCGTATTTTGGTGGCCTACAATGCGCCGGCTAGCCACTTTGCACCCCAGCCCGAGGCCACGCAAGCTGCCACACGGCAGCAGTTCAGCCAAGGCCAGCCCTACTTTTTATTCGTTGGAGCCTTGCAGCCCCGCAAAAACCTGCGCAATCTGCTGCTGGCTTTTGCGGAGTTTAAAGCTGAGAACGAGATGACCGCCGCCGACCTGCAACTGCTCGTGGTGGGCCGTGAGGCTTGGCAAACCAGCGCCATCTTTAGCACTTACCAGCGCCTGCCGGCGGTCGTGCGCGCCGCTGTGCGCTTTACGGGCCGCGTAAGTGAAGCCGAGCTAGCTAACCTCTACGCCGCCGCGCTGGCCACGGCTTACGTACCGTTTTTCGAAGGCTTTGGCCTGCCCATTGTGGAGGCGCAGGCGAGCGGCTGCCCAGTGCTCACCTCGGGCGTATCGTCGCTGCCCGAGGTGGCGGGCGGCTCCGCCGGCGCGGTGCTCTGCGACCCGCACCGCCCGGCTACCATTGCGGCTGGCCTGCGCCGGCTGGCCTTCGATGCTGACTTGCGCCAGCAGCTGCGCACCGCGGGCCTAGCCAACGTGCAGCGCTTTAGTTGGGAGCGCAGTGCCGCCGTGCTGTGGCAGGCCTTGCAGCTTGCCATGAGCCAGCCCCGCGGCTAGCCCCAGGCTGGCATAGCCAGGTTTAGCCCCGGGGCTGCAACCGTATATTTGCTCCTCGCTGGCGCAACGTACTGAAGCGCTCAGTTTTATCGGTAGCTGCTTATTAATTAATAGCTTAGCATGGCTCGTCCGCATCCTTATCACTTTGCCTGCACCATGCTGCCGCAGCTGGTGTGGCGGCGGCCGACGGCCGTGCGCCGCGAGCTAAACGACCCGTTGCTGGCCCGCGAGCTCCTCCTCTACGTGTGGGACAAAGCTGCCGAGAGCCTGCCGCCCCGCGAGCGCGTAAACCCGCGGGGCTTGCACCTGAGCTGGCATATGGTAGCCGGCCGGCCCACGGCTTTGCTGCAACTGCCTGCACCCCAGGCTACTGGCGAGGCTCACCTGGCAGCCATCGTGTATGAGCAACTTGAGCCCGACCCCGATGACCACTCCCGCATTCCTGATGAGGACGACCCCGACGATGAGGCTGACTTGGTTGAGGCCGACGACTCGCTGCCGCGCTACTTTCTGCTCGAAGCTGCCCTGGGCCGCAGCCCCGAGGAGGCCGGCACTCCCACCATGCTGGGCGAACTGCGCGGCGAGCACCACCGGCACCATGGGCTCGGCCCGCCGGCCGGGCGCCCCGACACTACCGGGCGGTTTTTGCAGGCCCTAGCCGACCTGCTGGGGCCTTTGTCAAGCGAGGTGCCGTTCATGCGGATTGTGCGCGAATAGCGTCCGGGCCGCTAGCGCGTCTCAATTATCGTAATGTCATTGCCCGCTTCGGGGAAGTTGAAGTGACCGCCAACGGCCTTTTTGCCATTGACGCGGCACTCCCACACGTAGCGACCAGGCACTGGCTGCGCCGCTATGCCCTGCGCATTCTTAAAATATTCGGGGTCACTCGGCTCGGTTGGAAACATCACATCTACGCCGCTTTCCCCTTTGGGCACTTGCTTGATAAGAATATATTCCTGCTGGGTTTTTTCGTCTGTGACAATAAAATTCGCCGTGTAGCCTCCCAGCGAGTTGTACTTATCCAATATTCCAAGCTTGATATGTGGGGTAGTCGATACCATCCAGGTTTGAGCTTTAGCTGGTTGGGCTAGCAGGCTGCCGGCAATCAGGGCTACTCCTCCTAGTAAGTAGCGCAGCTTTTTGGGGGCAGTCAAAGATATAGTAGAGTTCTTTTGCATTGGGGAAAGCGGAAAGTGTTTCAGGTCGGGAAGAGCGTTTGGCAGTACTTTTTGACTTAAATCAGTAATTGGCCGTCAAGATAAGAGGGCGGCACGATATAATATAACTGAGAAGCCCGATTTTCAGTAATAAAATAACTTTAGACTTCCTCACTTACCCTTTTTGCTATGTTGCGTCGCCAGCAAATGCGGCAAGCCGCCGCCGAGGCGGCTGCCCGTGCGCAGCGTGCTATCGAAAGCCGCTGTGGTCTCTGCGAGCGGGTAGTGCAGCACACCACGCGCCACCACCTGGTACCCCGCGAGGAGGGTGGGCGCCACGGCGATACTGTGGAGCTTTGCCAACCCTGCCACAGCAGCGTCCATCGGTTTTTAACCAATCGTGAATTAGCGCGCCCCTATCACACGGTAGCAGCGCTCCGTAGCGCCGACGAGCTACAAAGCTACCTTAGCTGGATTAAAAAAAACAAGGTGGAAAAAATCCGTACTAGAAGAGGTAAGTAATTGCTTAATAGATATGAATAGTAAGCAGGCAGAGGCAGGGGCCAGCCCCGAGGCTAATTTTCCCCAGCGGTATTTTGTGCCCTTTGGGCAGCTGCGGCGGCAGCCCACCATCGTGGTCGATAGCACCGGGCTGGGGGCGGCACTCACGCTGGCGCACTGGCGCGGCGCAGCCACTCCCGAGGCGCTCCGCGACGATACCAGCGCAGGCTCGTGCCTACGGGCCCTGCGTACCCCCGATACCCTGGGCCTCACCGCCCTCGCCGTCACGGCTAATCACTTTGATATTGATGGTTTTATTGGGGTGTGGGCATTGCTGCACCCCGAGCTGGCATTAGCCCACGAGCCCTTGCTGCGGCTAACTGCCACCTTGGGCGACTTTCGGGAAATCGACTGGCACCATCCGCTCGCCGACCACGCCCTGCAACTCGCCTGCTGGCTGAATGCCGAGGAAAAAACGCATTTCTACGAGCCATTCGGCGCGCCTGCCCGGCGGCGCCGGGAAGATGAAGCTTCAGCCGAGAAATTTGCCTGGTTTCTGCCCCGCTTTGCTGAGGTCTTACTCGATCCCGCAACTGGCCGCGCCGCCTGGCATCCCGAATACGATCGAGTGCGGCAGGCTATAGCGGTTCTGCAAGGGCCGCTGACGCAGCGCACCGACTATCCGGCTATTGGCCTGGTCGTTATCCGCACGCCGACGCCGGCGCCTTACTATGCTTTGTTTGGCTCTACCGCTGGTTTTGATTGGGTTTTAAGTCTTTACGATGGCCAGCGCTACGAGCTGGAAAGTAAATACACCACTTGGATTGACCTCGAAAGCCGGCCCACGCTGCCGCGCCTGCCGCTCGCCCCACTAGCCACTCGCCTCAACGAGCTGGAAAAGAGCAACTATCGCTGGGCCGCCGACGCACTTACCGATACTGGCCCGCTACTGCGCTTGGCTGGCCGCCCCCTTGCCAAAGCCGAACGCTATGCCGACCCCGACTGCCGGCCCCTCTACGCTTCCTCACTGGCCGCTAGCCTGGTAGAGCGCGAAGTAGTCGAGTTTTTGCAAAAAGGCTACGCCGGTATCGAACCCAAAAAATACTGGACCTGGACTGAAATACGAACAATTAATAATTAACAATGAGGCTGTTAAATGATAATTGTTAAATGATCCTTGATAACTATTTCTCTCACCCTAGGCACTCGGTTTCGGTGCCTACTATATCGACTACGTACACGGTGCTGTTGCCACCCGCCCCGGGCTGCACCCGGATCTGGGTGCCGATACGGTCTTTGAGGTCGGCCACATGCGAAATCACGCCAATCATCTTGCCCGAATGCTGAAGGCGTTCCAGCGCGTCGAGCGCAGTGTTGAGCGCGTCGGGGTCAAGCGTGCCAAAGCCTTCGTCGATAAACAGCGACTCGATGCGTGCCTTGTAGCCGGCTAGCTCGCTCAGGCCCAGGGCCAAAGCTAAGCTCACCAAAAAGCTTTCGCCACCCGAGAGCGAAGCCATCGGGCGCACGGTGTCGGCCTGGTCGTGATCGATAATTTGCAGCTCCAGGTTGCGGTTGGGCGTTTTGAGAATGGTGTAGCGGCCCGTGAGCTGCTTAAGGCGCAGATTAGCCAGCCGCGCCAGGTGGCTGAGTGTCAGGCCCTGGGCAAACTGGCTGAACTTATCGCCCTTCGCCGAGCCGATCTGCTCAGCCAGGTCTTGCCAGCGCTGCTGCTCGTGCTGGCGGGTAGCCAGCTGGCGCAGGCCTTCGGCCTGCTGCTGGCGCGCCTCATCATCTTGGGCCAGCTGATTGGCAGCGGCCCCAAGGCGCTGGTGCAGTCTTTCGTTTTCGGCGTGCAGCTGAGCCAGCTCGGCGGTGAGTGCAGTCGTAGGCAAGTGCGTGATTGCCAGCTCGTGGTGCTGCGCCAGGCTGGTGGTTAGCCTGGCTTGGAGCTGCTGGCTAGCCTGCTGGTCGGTGAGGTGCCGCTGGCGGCGCTGGGATAGCTGCCGGGCCTCAGCCTCGGATAGCAAAAGGGCCTGGGCCTCGACGGCGGTAGCAAAGCCCGCGGCAGTAAGAGCCGTGGCTAGCTCAGCATACCGGGTTTGGTATTCGGCTTGGTGAAGGTGTAAATCGGCTTGGCGCTGGGCAATTTTTTCGCGGGTGCCGGCCAGCGCCAGCTGCTGGCGCGTGCGGTCGGCCTCAGCGCGCTGGGCGGCCTGAATAAGCTGCTGGGTGGCGTGGTGCAGGCGTTCGGCGTCGCCGGCCGGGTCGGGACCAGCATAGCCAGCTAGCCGGACGGTACGCTGCGCCTCAATAGCCTGATGATCAGTCTCCAGGGTAGCGGCCGCGGCGGTCAGCTTCGTCTGGTTTTTGGCCAGCGCCTCGGCCCGTAGCGCTTGCCTTTCTCTTAGCCCGGTTACCTTGTTTTCACTCTCGGTAAGTGCATGGGTGCGGATTTGGTAATTATCGGCGCGCTCATGGAGTGTAGCGAGTATACCAGCGTAGGGCTGCGAAGCTGCGGGCAGCGTAAGGTGATGCGGCGCCAACAGGCTTTGAATAACGGCCCGATAATTAGCGGCCTGCTCACGGGCGTCGGCCAGTTCAGCATCGATAGGCACCAAGGCTTGCTGCGCGCGTTGCTGGCGCACCGCGGCGCGCTGGGCTTCTTCCCACGCCTGGGTTAGCCGCGCGCCGGCTGCCGTATGCTCCGCCTTGAGCTGAGCCAATTGCTCGGTGAGGGTGACGAGGCGACGGCGCGCCGCGTCGGTGGCCGCTTGCTGCTCGGTGGTAGTGGCTAGCAGGTGGGTAATGGCGGCCGGATCGACGGGATCGGGTAGGAGCGGGGCAATGGGGGCCACGAGGGCCGCGGCCTGCGAGTGGGCCAAAGTAGCGGCCTCGGTAGCTTCGTCGCGGCGCGCTACGCGCTGCTGCTGGGCATAGCGCAGGCGGGCCAGGTCTTGCCCGGTGCGGTTGACTTCAGCCTGTAGCTGCGCCAGGGCCGCTTTTTGGGTGGTTACGCGCTGCTCCTGCTCATCGGCGTCGGCCGCAAAATCGGCCGCCAAAGCGTGCTCGGCCGCCCCGCAGAGCGGGCAGGGCTGGCCGGGCCGTAGGTGCTGGCGGTGGGCGTTGAGGTCGGCCAGCGCTTGCTGGGTGCGCAGCTCGCGTTGGTAGCTATCGAGTAGGCGCTGGCCGTCGGCCTGGCGCTCTTCGAGGTGAACAAACGTCGTTTCGGCGGTAGCGAGACCCGGAATCGCCTGCGCGTGCTCCTGGGCTAAGGTGCGTGCGCGGGCAGTGTGGTCGTGGGCCGCCTGAGCCAAGGGCAACAGGCGCTGGAGCAGGCGTAGGCGCGCCAGCAGGTCGGCGTCTTGCTGGGCCAGGGTGTCGGCGTCGGTACCACGTAGCAGGGCTTCGCGCTCTTCGCGGCAGGGGCGGCCGTGCTCTATCAGGGCCCGTTGCTGCTGCTGGGCATCGTGGGCGGCCTGCTCGTAGCGCTGGTGGTCGTCTTTAGCCTCAGCTAGCTGCCGGAGCTGCGCTTTCTGCTGCGCTTCGAGGGTGGCTAGTTGGGTATTAATGGCTTCTAAATCAATTATTTGCCGGTTAATTTCGGCCAGCTCGTCCTTTAGATCCCGCTCGTGCCCGTGCGCGAGGAGCCACTGTTGCAGCTCACTCTGGCCCTGCTCCAGCTGGGTTAGCTCGTGGCTTTGGGTGTGGTGCCACGCGGCCAGCTCGGCCGCGTGGGCGGCCTGGTCTTGGTCGTAGGCAGCGCGGACTTTGGCCAGCTGGCCCTGCGCTGCTCGAATAGTCGTATCCTGCTCTTGCGCGGCCTGTAGCACGGGGCGCAGGCGGTCGGCCTCGGCCAATGCGGCGGCCTGGCTAGCCGCGGCGGTGGTATGCGCCTGCTCTGCGGTTTCGGCCGTAGCAAGCAACATAGGAAGCTGCTGCTCTAGCTGGGCAAGCGCCTCGGTGTCGCGGCCCAATTCGCGCTGAGCCTGATTGCTTAGCACCAGTGCGTTAGATAAGGAAGGTGCACTCGCCCGCTCGTGGTCGGCGAGGCGCGCAAACGTGGGTTGCAGTGCGGCATCTTCCTGTTGTAGCAGGGCGGCTTGCTGGCTCGCCTCGGCTAGCTGCTTTGTGAGCTGGTCGAGAACAGTGCGCCAGGCCAGGCAGGTGCTGAGCTCCTGCTGGTGCTCGTAGGTCATTTCGGCTTCCTGGTGCAGTTCGTCGAGCAGGTGCTCCAGGCGCAGGCGCTCGTCGTCGGGCAGCAGACGCGTGGCGTGCAGGGTGGCTTCGAGCAGCCTGGTTTTTTGCTCCTCCTCCTTGGCTTTATCAAATGCCGCCACCGACAGCCGCGAGTAGATGCCCACGTTGGTCATCTTTTCGAGCAGGGCGCTGCGCTCCTTTTCGGGCGCGTGCAGGAAGCGCGCAAATTTGCCCTGGCTCAGCAGCACCGCCTGCTCAAACTGCCCAAAATCCAGGCCCGACAATTCGCCCACCTTGGCCGGCACGGCTTCTTTGCCGCTTACTACGGCCTGGCCCGAGGGGCTGAAAACCAACGTCATGGCGTCCTGGCCCAGGCCGCCTTTATCGTCGCCGCGGGTTTTGCGCTTCACCTCCCAGCGTGAGCGGTAGCGCACGCGCTGCGTGAGGCCGGTGTCGGCGTTGGTTTCGTGCACCTCAAATTCGACCTCCGAAAACGCGCTGGGTGCCTGGCGGCTCACCATCTCGCCCACCTGCCGGTCGTGGCGCGGCACCCGCCCGTAGAGGCCCACCGCGATGGCGTCGAGCAGGGTGCTTTTGCCCGCGCCCGTGGGCCCGGTTATCGCAAACAAACCCGTGTCGGCCAGCGGCGCCGCGTCGAACCGGATGTGGTGTGGGCCGGGCAGCGAGTTGAGGTTAGCAAAGCGCAGGCTGATAATCTTCATACCCTAAAATTACGCCCGTGCTGGCCAAGCTGGCCAGTACGGGCGTAATTTTTCGGCCCGCGTCGGGGGCTTATTTAACCGGGGCGGCGGGGCTGGCTGCCTGCTGGCGGCGGGCGTCTTCGGCCGCATAAAAGGCCATTTCCTGCTGGTAGGGCTGCAAATCCCAGCCCGGCTTGGCGCGGGCCACGCTCACGGCGGCACGTTGGATGGCGGCCCGCTGCTCGGCCGTGCACACGGTGCCCGTGGGGCTAGCCAGCATGGCGGCGTGGCACTGCTCGAGCTGCGCTTCGAGGCTGGTAATCTCCGCGGTGGCCTGCTTTGGTAGCTGGTCGGTCGCGGTGCGGCGCATTACCAGCTCTTGGGGTGCGGTGGCACCAGTGGCGGCTAGCTGCGTCATTTGGTTGGCACTGGTAGCGGTAGCTTTGGCCGCGTTGGCTTGTTGGGCAGCGAGCTGCTCGGCCGTCAGCTTATGCTGCTTGACTGCGCGTGCTCCTAGGCTCAACCCTGCTCCTATTAGATTAACTAAAGGGTTCATTTGGGCGTGAGCGGTGGGCGCGGCACCCAGGCCGAAGAGGAGGCCAGCGAAAAGTACCAGTTTTTTCATGGGAAAGTAGCTGAACGTTTGGTGGAAATCGCTGGCAAGATATGGAGGTAATGCAGTATAATCTCGTAAGAGTGCACAAATAATTTCCCCGACGCCATCCTTGCTAAGCAAGGTCAACGCCGGGGTAAGCTGTGCAATAGCTATCTGATACTACGGGATGAGGAGGAGTACTTAGCCCTGGCTCTCCCCACCCCAGGCCAGCGGGTCGGCCTCGGCCAGCAGCTGGCGCAGCTCCTGGAAAGTAGCCATGAGCGCCGCCGCCCGCTCGGACGGCAAGCCCGCTACGCGCCGCCGAAATACTTCCTCCACCGTGAGCTCGTGCAGGTGTTCGATAGGCGCGGCGGCATCGGTCACTACGCCGGGCGCCTCGGTCAGGCGCTGGTGGCGCACGCCGCGCGGAGCTAGCACCTGGTGGCGCTGCTGCTGGAGGGCCGCCTGAATGCGGCGCTGCACCTCCGGGTTGGGCTCGTCGGAGTGCACCAGCACGTCGGCCCAGGCTACCAGGCTAAATGCCTCATTCGTAAAGGATAGGATGGCGGCTTCTACCTCGTCGAGCCCCCCGTGAAAGCGTTGCAAGCGGCGCGCTACCGGCACGGCGAGCGGCGTGATGCGCGGCAGCCCCGCCCCGTCAAAATCCAGTAGCAGTACCTGTTGCTTATCATCGGCTTCGGTGAAGGACAGCGGCACCGGCGAGCCCGAGTAACGAATGCGCTCCTGCCCGCCCACTAGCTGCGGCCGGTGCAAGTGGCCCAGAGCCACGTAGTCGAACGCAGCCGGAAAGTGCTCAGCCCCAATGACTCCCAGCCCGCCAAGGTGCACATCGCGCTCGGCGCCCTCGCGGGCCTCGCCGCCGGCCGCGTAGAGGTGGCCGGTAGCGAGCACCGGCACATTCTGCTCGCGCAGGCTCCGCACCAAGTCTAGCTCGCTCAGGACTTTATAATGACTGGCGATGCTATCGCGGATGCGCAGCTGGCGCTCGTCAGGGGTTTCGCCAGCCACCGCCAGGCGCAGGTCACGATCGCGCAAAAACGGCACGGCGCACACCACCAGCCCCGGCCGGCCCCCGGCGCCGGCGAGCGTTAGTACCTGCTCGGCGGGGTCGGCGGGCACCCCGCCGATAACGTGGATGCGCAGCGCCCGTAGCAGCCGCCGGCTGGCGTTGAGGAGGGTAGGCGAGTCGTGGTTGCCGCCCACCACCACGATATCGCGGCAGCCAGTGGCCTGCATGCGCACCAAAAAATCGTAGTACAGCTCCTGCGCCGCGTGCGAAGGCGTGGAGGTGTCAAACACGTCGCCGGCTAGCACCAGGGCCTCTACGCCCTCGGCCTGCACGGTAGCCAGCAGCCAATCGAGAAAGGCCCGCTGCTCGGTGAGCCGCTCCTGGCCGGTAAGAAAATGCTGGCCTAAATGCCAGTCAGCAGTGTGCAGTACGCGCATTGTTGGAGGTAGCAGAAACTCAAAGTTACCCTCGCCCAAGCCCACCAGCATTGCGGCGGCTGGCTAGCTGGTGTAGCCAGCAGCGGGGCGCTACCCCGCCAACGGGCCGCGGCTTATTCGCCGTAATGCTAGCCCGGCATCGGTCTACTGGTCAGGCACCAAGTTGTAGTTAAAAAACGGAGACGCTTGCGTGGGTACCGACCCAAAATAGCTAGTCGGGCAACTAATTTGTACGTAACTCCTGGCGGCGGGCGTTGGCCCGGCGCTATTCCCATCCCTTTCTCTGTGTTATGCACATCCGCCATTTTTTCGGGGCTACTTTGCTGGCGTTAGCCGGTAGTTTTTCGGCCTACGCCCAAACGCCTGCTACGGGCACGATGGGTACTGCCCCGGTGGCTAGCCCGGGTACCGACTTGCCAACCGCCCAGCCCCCCGGGGCAGTGCCCGCCAATGCCACTACGCCCATGGGCACTTCGGGGCAACTTTATCCCAATGGAGTGCCCGCCCGCAATATGAATGGCGCCACCCAGCGCGCCGATCAGCCCGTAGGCGGCAGCTCCACCGTAACGGGCTCGCAGCCAACGCGCACGCTCAATAGAAAGCGGAGCGCCAACCGCCCTTAAAAGAGACTGATTCTTACCCGAATGGCTGGCTTCACTATTTGGGTAAGTAGAGCTAGGCAAAAGAAGTAGCAGATACTTCTGGTTCAGGCAATGGGAAGTGTAGGTGAGTTTTGCCTGAAAAATTGCCGCTTTTACAGGGTAACTATTACTTCCGATTAACAAGTTGACTCATTGAAGGTTTAGTTTAAATAATAGAGGAGTATAGTTTTCGCAGCGATGAGCAAAATGCTTGACAAAGGCAGCTTAACCACGAGATCGTGCGTAAACCTGCCATCGACCGCCGCACGAGCACGTGCTTGGCTACTTCGCTGCAATTAAAAACAAATCAACCAGTTATGAAAACCTCCAGCCTAATCGCCGCCACCCTGCTAGGGCTAGCCAGCACTGCTGCTATGGCCCAAGCCCCCGTAGTAGGTACCAATGCCACGATGTCGACTACTCCTACTATTGGGGCAGGCACTGTAATAACAGGGCAGCCCAACTCTCCGGTAGGAGCTGGTACTTCGGGCGCTATCACCACTGGGGTTGGTATTCCGATTGGCGCGGGTGCGGGCAGCATAGGCTCGCCCAACGGTATTCCGGGTGGCGCAGGCACTACGACCACGGGTACCTTAGATGCCGGTGCTGCTAGCAATGGCACTTTGCGCGGCGCGCAGCCAGCCGGTAGCAACTCGAGCACTCGCAGCACCCGCCGCACTACAAACAGGCGTACTACGACTACCACGCGCCCCTAATTCGGGCCGGCTGATAGGAAAGACGAAAAGCGCTGAGTATCTTGATCATCCAAGGTGCTCAGCGCTTTTTTGGGCTTAAGTAGTCGGTCAAAAATAAAATGGCTGACCACTTAAAAGGAGTAGCTAGCCGATCTTTTTGCCGCTCATTGCCTGCTTGATGGAGATGTTCATCACGCGCTCGGCGAAGGGGCGGGTTTGCTCGTCCAGCTCATCCATCCGCTTGAGAATCTGGTCGCGGTCGGGGCCGGTTAGCGCTTGGCGTAGTAGGTCGGTTTGGGCGGTAGTAGTGGCTACTTCGACGGCTTCCAGGTGCTCGGCGTTCTTTTTCAAAAAGCGCTCAACCTGGTAGAGCAGCTGCTCGGCAGCGGTGCGCGCCTCGATGAGCAGCCGGGCCGCCACATCCTGCTTGGCATTGGTGAGCGAGTCCAGCAGCATTTGCTCCACCTGCTCGTCGGTGAGGCCGTATTGCGGCTTGATATCGACCTGCTGGCGGGTATTTGAGCGCAGCTCCACGGCCTCGACGCGCAGGATACCGTCGGCATTGAGAAAGAAGTTGACGTCGATCTTGGGCAAGCCGGCGGGCATGGCCGGGATGCCGCTGAGCACAAATTCGCCGAGCTTACGGTTTTCGCCAACTAAGTCGCGCTCACCCTGATACACCCCGATTTTTAGGTTTACCTGGCCATCGACGCTGGTGGTGTACTGGCGGCCGGCCTTGGTCGGAATCTTCGAGTTGCGCGGAATAATCGCGTCCATGAGTCCGCCCAGCGTTTCAATGCCCAGGGTGAGGGGTGTCACGTCGAGCAGCAGCACATCGCGGCGGTTGCCCGCCAGGATATCCGCCTGAATAGCCGCGCCCAGCGCCACTACTTCATCGGGATTGAGCGAATTGTTGGCCGGCTGCCCAAAGAACTTCGATACTTCGTCGTGCACCAGCGGCACACGGGTCGAGCCGCCCACCAGCAGCACGGCATTGATGGCCGTGGTGGGGAGCTTGGCGTCGCCCAGTGCCTGGCGGCAGGCCGCGATAGTACGCTCCACCAGTGGCCCGATGAGCTCGTTGAACTCCGCCTTGGTCAGCGTGACGACCGTCACGTTGTCGTCGCCATCCAGGAGCTGGGTCGTAAAATCGTCGTGCTGGCTGAGGTAGCGCTTGGCCATTTCGGCGGCCAGGCGCAGCTGCTGCTGCAAGGCCGGCACCTCGGTAAAGCTGCTGGCTAGCCCAAATTTCGTTTGCCAGTGCTCCACCACGGCGCGGTCCAGGTCGTCGCCGCCCAGCCAGGTGTCGCCGTGGGTGCTGAGCACCTCAAAAATGCCCTGGTGCAGGCGTAAGATGCTGATATCGAAGGTGCCGCCGCCTAGATCGTACACGGCCACGGTTTTCTCCTCGCTGGGGCCGAGGCCGATGCCGTAGGCCAGCGCAGCGGCCGTGGGCTCGTTTACGATGCGCAGCACTTCGAGCCCGGCCAGCCGGCCGGCATCGCGGGTGGCTTGGCGCTGCGAGTCGTTGAAGTAAGCGGGCACCGTGATGACGGCCCGGCGTACCGGCGTTTTGAGGGCGTGCTCGGCGCGGTGGCGCAGCTCGCTCAGGATGTCGGCCGACAGCTCGATGGGCGAGTAAAAGCGCTCACCGACGCGCACCTTCACCAGGCCCTCGGTATCGTCGTCGATGACCTTATAGCCGAGCTGGCCGGCGTGCTGGCCGAGGTCACGGTAGCTTTTGCCCAGCAGGCGCTTAACGGAGTAGATGGTGTTGGCGGGATCCGAAAGCAGAAAATCGCGAGCGTCGTTGCCCACCAATGGCGAGCTGCCATCGGCCGGAAAATGCACGACCGAAGGCACGATGGTGCCGCGGCCCAGGTCATTAATGGCGGCTGGCTGGCGGGTTTCGGGGTGCACGTAAGCCACGAGGCTGTTGGTGGTGCCCAGGTCGATGCCCACAATCAGCTCTTCCTGCTGAATGGCGCCGGTGGCGAGATTAATGGCAACTTTAGCCATAGATAAAAGGGAGATGACTACGCGCGCAGCCAAAAAACGGGTGAGAGGAGTCGCCGCCCGGCGTGCAAAAATACGCGCAGGGGCGGGCTAGGCTGGGCTAGCGGTACTTGATTAAGCGGCTGGCGCAGCAAAAGTTAGGAAAGAGTAAGAAGCTGTTTGAGGGCGCGAGCGTATTTTTGGTCGATGCGCCACCGTCTGTCTTTTCTACGCAGCAGCTTAATTGCCGGGCTGGCTGCCCTGGCTAGCCAGGGGATAGGAGGCTGCAATCCAGCAGGTTCGGCGCAGGCGCAGGCGCAGAATAACACCTTGGCTAGCCCGCCGGCCGCGCCGCTCCCCGACTCCCTGTGCCTGACGCCGGTGCCGGAGGTAGCCGACGTACCCGACACCCTGCGCCAGGTTATTGCGCAGCTACAGCAGGCGCTGGGCCCCGCCGCGGCCGACCTGCGCCCCGCCGTACTCGAGCAGGCCTGCGTGGGTTATCTCACGCTGCACCCCACCGGCCGCATCGAGCGAAGTGGCCTGCTGGCCGTGGCCGATATGGACCTGCCCAATACCACCGAGCGGCTGTGGGTGATTGATTTGCAGGCTGCTAAAGTGCTGCACCGCAGCCTGGTAGCGCACGGCCTGGGTTCGGGGCATTTGCGCGCCCGGCGCTTTTCCAATACCGAAAGCTCGGCTTGCACCTCGCTGGGCTTTTACCGCACTTCGGGTACCTACCGGGGCATTCATGGCTACTCGCGCCGCTTGCTGGGGCTCGATAAAGGCCAGAATAGCAATGTGTTTGATCGCTACATCGTGCTGCACGCCGCCGACTATGCCAGCCCCGACTACGTGCGGCAATACGGGCACCTGGGCTATAGCCGCGGCTGCCCGGCGCTGCCCCCAGCGCAGTACAAAGCCATTATCGGTACGGTGCGGGCGGGTAGCCTGCTGCTGGTGAGTGGACCGGGGCTAGCCTCGCGCTGGCTCGATGGGCCGGCCGCCGGCCGGCGCTTTGCGCGGCGTGGCTGGTGCTAGCCCGGAAATTTTTTTCGCCGCCGCCCGTTCACGGCCATCCTAGCAAACATGGGTTACGTACAGTATCTTCGAAGCGGTTAGTTCGTCTTGGCGGACGCTTTCTACTTGCATTTCACATCGAAATCGTTATGAAAAAGCATCATCATACCAGCGTAGTGCAGCGGCAACGCGATAATCGCCGCACCCGGCGCATGCTGCGGCGCACGTTGCCTTTTATTGCTTCGCTGTTTTTGGCTACGCCCGTGGCGGGCCCTTTGCTGAAGTCGATTGCCCACTCTCGGGCAGCTGAAGCGCGCTCAGCGGTAGTAGCTAACCCCTTAGCCCAGCTCGATGCTACGATGCGCCAGACTTACAACCGCCTCGGTGCCGAGCAGCAGGGCCTACGCTTTGAAGTATTTCAAAAAGCGCTCACTGGTTATCTCAACCTGCACCAGTCGGGCCGCCTGGCTGCCGGCCAGCATCACCTCACGGTAATCGACTTCGACCTGCCTTCGACCGAAAAGCGCCTGTGGGTGCTCGACCTTGATAATGATAAAGTGGTGTACCACACGCTGGTAGCGCACGGCCATAACTCGGGTGAGAACGAAGCCACCAACTTCTCCAACACCGACCAGAGCAACATGAGCAGCCTCGGCTTTTACGTAACGGGGCACGAGTACGAGGGCAAGCACGGCCACTCCCTGCGCCTGCAAGGGCTGGATGAAGGCTTTAATACCAACGCGGCCGCCCGCTCGGTGGTGATGCACGGCGCCGACTACGTAAGCGAGGATTTTATCAAGCAAAATGGTCGCCTGGGCCGTAGCCTCGGTTGCCCCGCGCTGCCCCTCGACCAGTACGCCCAAATAATCGACACGGTAAAAGGCGGCAGCTGCTTGTTTTTGAATAAGAGCAACGCGGGCTATAGCTCGCAGTACCTCAACCCCACCAGCGCTATTGCCGCCTTGGCCACCAGCGGGCTGCGCACTTCCTAAGCGCAAAATACATGTCTCACTGGCCTAAGCCAGGCTACCGCTACCCCACGTGAGGGGAGCCGGTAGCCTGGCTTTTTGGTGGGTTAAAGGCGCCACCCTCAACTCATAACTACTAGCTGCCGTGGCCCAGCCTACCAGTGCGCTTGAGAAAGCACCCCCGCCTACTATCGGGCTGTCGCTAGGAATAGTAGCGCTTGCGGGGGCAGTCGATGCGGTTAGCTTCTTGCAATTTAAGCAGTTGTACGTCTCTTTTATGAGCGACAACACGACGGCGCTGAGCGTGGCGCTGGTGAGTGGCCAGCCCGGCAAAGCCCTGCGCCTGGCTGCCGTAATTGGACTGTTTATAGTAGGGGTAGTGCTAGGTACCTGGCTGCACCAAGCCAGCCAACGGCGGCCGGCGGCCGTGGTGCTGGCCGTGGTAGCCACCTGGCTGCTGCTGGCCTACAGCTGGGCGCCGCTAGCCATTGCTAGCTTAGCGCTGGGCATGGGGATGCTCAATGCCTCAGTGCATCAATTGGGCGGCGTCAACGTGGGCCTAACCTACGTGACCGGGGCGCTGGTGAAGGCTGGGACTGGCCTGGCCGACTGGCTGAGCGGCCGCCCCGGCCCGCGCGACTGGTACTGGCAGGCGCTAGGTTGGAGCTGCTTCTTGCTGGGCGCTACCGTAGGCGCTTGGGGGTTACTGCACCTGGGAATAGTCATGCTAGCCGCAGTCAGTGGAAGGGCCTTGCTGCTAGCTGTAGTCGCCTACCGGGTGCCAGCTGCCTGAGCCGCGGCTACTGACGAGGCGCGCTGCTGTGACTGCATTTATGGGCGCCAAACCAGCTTATTAGTATGCTGATTGCTAGTCGACTAATTACCTAAAGCTGGCTAGTTTACTTCAAATAGTGGCAGCGGCTGCAACCCCTGGTAATGGCTGCCCAGCTTGGCTAGCTCCGCTTCGTGTACTTGCAGGTAGGCATTGTAGGTTTTGGCGGCGCGGTCGTAGCGGGCGCGGTAGCGCACCACGTCGGCGTCGGCTAGCTGAACGGCCTCCACGTAGTCGCGCACCTGTGCCGAAGGGGCGTTGCCGCCGGGCGCGGCTAGCGGGTACACCTGCTTCAGCACCGAGTCTTGGGCGGCATCGTAGCGGTCGATGAGGGGCGAGGAGGCCATCGACTGGCGGCTGTAGCGGGCGGCTTTCAGGCGGGCATTGGCGGTGCGCAGGCCGGCGAGCTGGGCTTGGTTGGCGCCGGGGTACTTGCTGAGGTCTTGCAGCAGCGCGCGCAGGTCGGTCATTTTTTTGTCGTCGCTGGCCATCATGCGCTGCCAGCTCACATTGGTCGAGTCGCGCAGGATGTCGAACTGCGCCCGTACCTCGGCCGGGGAGGCGGGGCTCTTGGCGGCCGTCTCGGTGGCCGTTTTGGCGGTATCAGGCTTGCAGGTGGGGAGGGTGAGGGCGCCGGCCGCGAGCAGGGCCAGGCCAAAAATCTTTTTCATCAGTAAAAAATAGGGGCTGAAGGCGTAACGTGGCGCGGCGCTCCCGCCTTGGCGCCCGGCTGCAAAGATGCGGCGCCCCAGCCCAGCAACCAGCCCCGGCCCAGCGGCGTAATTTTGTTGTTCTACTTGCCCCCACGGCTTTCTTCGCTTTCTCATGTCTTCTCTCACTCCGCTAGCCGACCTCGGCGAGTTTGGCCTCATTCGCCGCTTGCAGCGCGCTATTACCCTCACGCAGCCTTCGACCATCCTGGGTATCGGCGACGACGCGGCTATCCTGGCCCCGCCCGCCGGGCAGGAAGTCGTGGTTACGACCGATTTACTGGTGGAAGGCGTGCACTTCGACTTGTCTTTTTCGCCGCTCAAGCATCTGGGCTTTAAGGCAGTGGCCGTCAACGTCTCCGACGTGGCGGCGATGTTTGCCACGCCTACCCAAATCGTGGTGGGCCTTAGTCTGCCCAGCCGCTTCACGGTGGAAGCGGTGGAGGAACTGTACGTCGGCATGCGCATTGCCTGCGAAGCTTACGGCGTCGATTTAGTGGGCGGCGATACCACCGGCAGCCGCGGCGGCCTGGTTATCAGCGTCACGGCGCTGGGGATGGTCGAGGCTGGCAAAGCCGTGCGCCGCTCGGGCGGCAAACCTACTGACATCCTGTGCGTGACCGGCGACCTCGGAGGGGCTTACCTGGGCCTGCAAGTACTGGAGCGCGAAAAGCAGGCGTTCCTCGCCGACCCCGACACCCAGCCCGAGCTAGCCGCCTACGACTACGTCGTGCAGCGCCAGCTGCGGCCCGAAGCTCGTCTCGACATCGTGCATGAGCTGCGCGAGCTGGGCGTGCAGCCCACCGCCATGCTCGATATTTCCGACGGGCTTGCCTCCGAAGTGCTGCATATGTGCGCCGCCAGCGGCACTGGGGCGCGGGTTTTTAGCGAATACCTGCCGCTAGCCAACCCCACCCTCGAAGCGGCGGCTGAGTTCAACTTCGATCCCATCACCGCTGCCCTCAATGGCGGCGAGGACTACGAGCTACTGTTTGCCATTCCCGTCGGCGACCACGCCAAGATTAAAAACCATCCCGACATCACCGTCATCGGCCATCTCACCGAGCACGACGATGCCGTGAATCTAATTACAAAATCGGGCCAGGCGGTGCCGCTGCGTGCGCAGGGCTTCGAGCATTTCTAGACCGCGGATTTATCGGATTAGCCGGATTTATCGGATTTTGTGCACGTGAAAAAGGCTGCTTATTCGAGCAGCCTTTTTGACTTTTCTACAAGCCATCAGCAAATAGCACCACCCCTTACCAGCAGGCTCTTACCAGCAGGCCGCCACCAAAATCCGATAAATCCGACGAATCCGATAAATCCGCGGTTCAGACAGTTAATCCTCCGGATAAGGGATATACACGAAATTCGTGAACTCCTCATCGACCACGAAGAGGCAGCAAAACTCATCAGGGTTTTTCCAGGTCTCCTGAAAATCTTCGATTTTCTCGGGGTCCACGATGCCCTGCTGGGCCAGGATTTCGAGGTAGCTGGCGAAGACGTGCCACTGCAAGTCCTGCTCGTCGGCGTTGATGAGCAGGCTGCCGAGCTGCACCGCCTGCCGGGCAAAGATGAACACCGGATACTGCGAAATCTCGCGCTTGCGGATTTGGTAAGAGGCTTCCTTAATAGTGTCGGAGGCAGTGGCAAAATCCTTGGTAATCGTGCCCAGGTATTTGCCGTTTAGCTCGGGGTCGTTGAAGTAGTCCATTTAGTGTTTGGGGTATCGTTGGGCTACCTTTTTTAGCAAAGCCACAATTTCGGGGTCTTTAGCATTCTCAACCCGTAATTTTTGAAAAAACGCGCTGATTTCTCGCTCCTCCGCCTCGGTATACGGCCGCGAAACAATGGGCGTGAGGTCAATATCTCGGGGTTCAATACCCAACCTGCGTTGGAGCCGAGTAGTGGTTTTAGTAGCCATAGCGCTAAGACAAAAAGAAATCGGGGTAATACTTTTTAACGAGAAAGGCCGCCGCCGGGGTTCCGAGATACATGCCTAAACTGCCTAATTCCTGGGCACCTAACGTCTTTTTGTAGTGCGCTTTGAGCGCGTTCTTGCTGTCGAAGCTGACGAACCCCGCGTGGCCCAACTGAAACGACCAGCGGCAGGCAAACGCCACCAGATTGCCCAGTACCCCAAGATACACTTTGTTGCTGCCCTTGTTGAAATTAGCGCTTTCCACTAGGTGCATAAATACGTGGTCGGGTTTGGCTTCCAGACTAATGAGGCCTTGAATGATAGTTGGATTATCGGTGGTGGTAAGCTGATGAACCTGCCGGCCGGGAGTACCAGCTTCGCGGGCCCAATTAAAAGCCCAGCCTTTCGCCGCTAGCTTACGGGCCGCCGCTACCGTAAGTGGCCGCACCTCCGTGGGAAACGACTCACCCGTCTGCGCATTCTCAATCGAGCGCGTGAGCTTGTCGATACGCTCGGCGAAAGCAGGTGAGGCAGGCGGCTTTTTCACGCGAGATTATAGTTGTTCGCAGGCAGTGGCAAAATCCTTGGTAATCGTGCTCAGGTATTTGCCGTTTAGCTCGGGGTCGTTGAAGTAGTCCATATTAGCCTGGCTTTTAAAGAGGGGTCTCTAACCTATAATAGAGTTACTATTTGCTGAAAATCAAGTACATGCCTACTTGCTTAATTCGACAGTAATTCGGAGTAGATTCATTTAGCTCCGTAACACGCCAAAAAGTACCCAAAGAAGGTCTAAATATGCTGCAATAGCAGGAGTGACTAACAGCATGAAATTACTTAATGCTCATAAAACGCTGAAAGTCATAGCATAGCAACTCTAATTCAGCAATACGGCCAAGTAAGTCATAAAAATGAAAAAAGTATAGATAAGAGCTAGCTAACACGAGTGAGAGTAGTAAAATGAGAAAGAGAAAAGCTAGCGATTCATCCTTTTTCATAATTAAAAGCTAGGAATAGAAACAACTACCGCAACTCCAGCAGCACCACATTCTCCACGTGGTGGGTGTGCGGGAACATATCTACTGGCTGCACGCGGGTCACTTTATATACCTCATCGAACAGTTCTAAGTCGCGGGCCTGGGTGGCGGGGTTGCAGCTGATGTAGACGAGGCGGGGGGCGCGCAGCTCCACGAGGCGCTTCACCACGTCTTCGTGCATGCCGGCG
>CAZERY010000009.1:0-41514 GCA_964514915.1 uncultured Hymenobacter sp. | reverse complement strand
ACCGTCACGTCGAAATACTACCGGCAGTACACCACCCAAACAGTGTCGAGCGCGCTGCGCCTGCAAACGCCGCTGCTGGAGCTTTCGCAGGATATTCAGACCGTGACGCCGGAGGTGATTTTCGACCAGGGCAGCTTCAACGTGACCGAGGGCGTGAGCCGCAACGTGAGCGGCGTCACGCGGCTGGAAATCTCCAATAACCTGGGGCCCTACCTGTTTATGCGGGGCGGGCAGATTGCCGCGCTGCGCAACGGCGTGGACCTGACGCCCATCTTCCGCGGGCCGGTGCCCGACGATGCGGCCATCATCGACCGGGTGGAGTTTGTGAAGGGCCCTTCGCTGTTTATGAATAACATCGGCGACCCGGCGGGTAGCTTCAACACCGTCACTAAGCAGCCCACGGGGGCGCCGCACTACGCAGCCACGGCCATGCTGGGCAGCTACGACTTTTACCGCCTGGCGGCCGACCTCGACGGCAAACTCACCAAATCGGGTAAGCTTCAGTACCGCCTCAACGCAATGGCGATGCGCAGCAACTCGTTCGTGCAGGGCAACTTTAATAAGCGCCTGCTGGTGGCGCCGGTGCTGAAATACCAGTTCGGCGACCGCACCTATCTGGCGGCCGAGTACACGTTTCAGGCCTTCAGCTACGGCTTGTACAGCCCTATCGTGATGACGCCCAACGGCTACGGCAGCTTACCCAAAGACTTCACCATCAGCGAGCCCAGCCTGGCGCCCATCCGCGCGCAGGACCATTCGGGCTTCCTCACGCTGGGGCACCAGCTCGGCCCCGGCTGGCAGCTCACGGCCCGCGGGGCCTTTTTGCTCGACCAGGCCGAGGGCAGCTACCTCTGGGTAACGGGCGCCAACGCCGCCAACCCCACCGTGCTACTGCGCAACCCCAAGTACGACCTCAACCGCTCGCAAGTACTTTCGCAGCAGGCGTTTGTCAATGGCAAGTTCGTCACCGGGCCGCTCACGCACCAGCTGCTGGCCGGTGTCGATGCCAACCAGAAGAAGTTTTTGGCCGACAGCTACGTGGAGTATAATAAGACAGCCACCGGGGCGCTCGTGTACTACCCGCTCGACGTGACCAACCCCACGTACGGGGCCGAGGTGCCGGGCTACCACGCCCCCAACGGGCTGGCCGCTCGCAATACCGAGCAGACTATTAACTACGTCTCCCTCTACGCGCTCGATGAGGCAGCCTTATTGGCCGGCAAGCTGCGCATTACACCCGGCTTGCGCTACACGGCAGTGCAAACCAACAACCTGGTATCGGGCGTGGCCAGCGGCTCCCGCGATCACGTAGCGACGCCCCGGCTAGGCGTCAGCTACAGCCTGCTGCCCAGCTTGTCGGTGTATGGGCTCTACGACCGCACGCTGGTGCCCCAGGCTGGCGCGACGAGCACCGGCGCGGCCATCAGCCCGCTCAAAGGGGCTAACCGCGAACTCGGGGTGAAGAAAAACTGGCTCGACGGCCGCTGGACCTCGGCCGTGGCTGTGTACTACATCACCCGCTCGAGCATCGTCGCCACCGACCCGACTAACAGCCTCTACCGCATTCAGGTGGGTGAAAACCACGCCCAGGGGGTGGATGTAGACATCGTGGGCCAGGTGGTGCGCGGGCTGAACGTGGTGATCAACTACGCCTACAACGACTCGAAAATCGATAGCGACGTGAACCCGCTGCTGGTGGGCGCCCGCACCCCGCTCTACGTCAAGCACATCCAAAATACCTGGCTCAACTACGAGCTGCCGGCCAGGCTGGTACGCGGCCTGAGCTTTTCGCTGGGCTACCAGTACCAGGCCGGCCGGGGCGAGCGCTATGCCATCGCCACCCCGCGTGCCACGCCCAACTACTTCCGCCTCGACGGCGGCGTGGGCTGGCAGTCGGCCCACCTCAAGGTAAACCTGCTGGTCAACAACCTGCTCAATCACGACCTCATCGCCACGCCCTGGCAGCGCAACGGCCTCTACTACTGGGTGCCGCAGGCCGGCATCAACGGCCGGCTCTCGGCGAGCTACGCGTTTTAAGTACCCGTTTTATTCTTTCGACTGCATGTTAAAAGCCGAAAAACTCACCAGGCGCTTCGGCGCGCACCTGGCCCTCGACAACCTGGACCTGGACATCCAAGCCGGCGAAGTATACTGCCTGCTGGGCTCCAACGGGGCCGGTAAGTCGACGACCATCAACATCTTCCTGGGCTTTTTGCCGGCCAGCAGCGGGCGGGCGCTCATCGACGGGCTCGAAGTATCGGTAAACAACCACGCCACCCGCAGCCTGGTGGCCTACATCCCGGAAGTCGTGAACCTGTACCCCACGCTCACGGGGCGCGAAAACCTGGCTTTTTTCAGTGGGCTTTCGGGCTACGCCTACTCGCGGGCCGAGCTGGCGGCCTTTACCCACACGGCGGGCTTGCAGGCGAGCGCACTCGACCAGCGCGTGGGCGGCTACTCGAAGGGGATGCGCCAGAAGGTGGGCATCGCTATCGCGCTGGCCAAGCAGGCCAAGGCCCTGTTTCTGGACGAGCCCACCTCGGGCCTCGACCCGCACGCCGCCAACGAGTTTGCCCAGGTAATTACCCGCCTCAGCGGGCAGGGCGTGAGCACGCTCATGGCTACCCACGACCTGCTGATGGCCAAGAACCTGGGCCACCGCATCGGCATTATGCACCAGGGCCGCTTGCAGCAGGAGCTGCGCGCCGCCGCCGTGTCGTACGCCGAGCTGACCGATCGTTACCTCACCACCGTCAACCAGCCCGCCTAGATGATTCGGCATATCCTCAAAAAAGAGCTGACCGAGCTGCTGCGTACTACCAAAGTAGCGTGGCTGCTGCTGGGCCTGGCCGGGCTGCTGGGCCTGGCGCTCTACAATGGCTACGCCTACTCTACCACGCGCAGCCAGTTTCTGCGCGAGTCACAGCGCACTACTTACCAGCAGTTTATCTCGCAGGGCGATAAGAACCCGCACCTGGGCGCGCACTTCGGCTTCTACGCCTACAAGCCCACCGCCGACCTGGCCCTGGTCGATAACGGCCTGGAGGACTACACCGGCAACTCGTTTTACCTGGAGCCGCACCAGCGCGGCGTGGTGAAGTTTCGGGAGGTGAGCGATGCCACGGGCCTGCGCAGCTTTGGCTTTCTGAACGTGGGCTATTTCGCGCAGTTCATTTTGCCGCTGTTCATCTTTTTGCTCACCCACGGCATTTTTGCCAAGGAGTGGGAAAACGGCACCATCAAGCTGGTGCTCAGCGCCCGCGTGAGCGCCTGGCAGCTGTTTATGGGCAAGCTGCTGGCCGCCGGGCTACTGGTGCTGGGCGCGGTGGCGGCGCTGGCGGTGGGCGCGCTGGCTTTGCTGGTGGCCCAGGCTGGGCTGGCCGGCGTGGGCCGGGTGCTGCCGGCCTACGGCTGCTACGTGGCTGGTCTGCTCCTCTACGCCTTGCTGCTCACGGTGTTGGGAGTGGCAGTATCGCTGCTCGCGCGCAGCTCGGCGCTGGCGCTGGTGGGGCTGGCGGGCTTCTGGCTGGTGGGCGTATTCCTGGGGCCGCGGCTGGCCAGCGAGCTGGCGCGGCGGGTGCATCCGTCCACCACGGCGGTGGAGTTTGACGACCAAACGTTTCACGACCAGGAATACGGCGTGGGCCAGGAGGGCACCAAGGACGATCGCCGGGCCCGGCTCGAACGGCGCACCCTGGCGCAGTACCACGTCAAGCGCCTGGAAGACCTGCCGGTGTTTTTCATTCCCATCACCATCGAGTATTTTGAGGAAACCGACGGCCGGGTGATGGACCGCGCCTACGCGGCCATCGAGCGCACCGAGGCCAGCCAAAACCGGCTGGTGCTGGCCAGCGCCGTGCTCTCGCCCTTTCTGGCGTTCCGCGATTTTTCGCTGCACCTCACGGCCACCGATATGAATACCCACCACGACTTTGCGCAGCAGGCCGAAGCGCACCGCCGCCGGGTGGGCACGGTGGTCGATGCCTTTTACCAAAAGAACACTGTGGCTGGCAACGACTTCTGGCAGACCGTGCCGCAGTTTGCCTACGTGGCGCCGGGCCTGGGCTGGCGGCTAGCCAACGCGGCTGCTCCGCTGGCCATTTTGCTGGGCTGGCTGGTAGCTGCCGGGGCCCTGGCTACGCTGGCTTGCCGCCACCTGCGGGCCTAGGGTAGCTCCTTTTTTCTCTTCATGGCCGGGCCGTTGCCGCCCGGTTTTTCCCGTATTTTACCATGCAGGCCTCCCTGTTTCGGGTGCTTTTCAGGCACGAAATCACGTTGTTGTACCGCAACCGCGTACTGGTTACGCTCTTCTCCCTGCTGCTGGGGCTGCTCGTGGGTGCGCTCTGGATTGGCAGTAGCCAGCTGGCGCAACAGCAGCAGACGCTGGGCCGCATCCGGGCGCACCGGGCCGCGACGCAGGACAGCCTCCTGGCCCGCATCCGGCGCGTCGAGGCCCACGGCAGGCGCTACCTGGGCTTTATCTGGGACGACCCCACTTTTGCCTACAACACAGCCCGCAACGAGGGCGCGCAGTACGCGGTCAAGCAGCCTTTTGCCTTGCAGGCCCTGGCCACCGGCCAGAGCGGCGTGCAGCCGTTTTACTACAAAGTGTACATCACCAAAAAGCAATACCTGGTGCACGAAAGCGAGATTGACAACAGCTTTTTGCAGTTTTTGGGCCCGTTCGATTTCTCGTTTGTGGTCGTGTACCTGCTGCCACTGCTCATTATCGTCTTCACCTACAATATCTTATCTTCCGAGCGAGAGCAGGGCACCTGGGTATTGCTCAAGACGAGCAACCAGTCGATTGCCCGGCTGCTGCTGGGGCGCCTGGTCATTCGCTACGGGTTGTTCACGACGTTTTTTTGGGTGGTAGTTGGGCCCGTGCTGGCGCTGCTGATTGGGCCGGCCTTTCTGGCTAGCCCCAATTGGTGGTGGCTGGTGGCGTTCGTGTCGCTGTACTTCGCGTTCTGGTTTGCGCTGGCATTTCTGGTTAATAGCTTCTCGCTCAGCTCTAATCTGAATGCCATGAGCCTCATTTTCTTGTGGTTGCTGCTGGGGTTGCTGCTACCCAACCTGCTGCAAATTGGCCTCGGCCGGGCTTACCCTATTCCGAGCCGCATTGCCCTCACCACGGCCGAGCGCGACGCGACCAACCGCTACTTCGAGCGCGACGGCCAGCTGCTGACCAAGGCCGTGTTCAACAGCCCGCGCGCGCTCATCCGGCAGGCGTCCGTTGTCACGCCGGGCATGGTGTACGGCTACGGCGTCATCGTAGCCAAAAGCCAGATAATCAAGGACCAGGCCACTCGCGTAGCGGAAGATAAGCTCTACGGGCAGGTCGAGAAGCAGCAGGCTGCCATCCGCCGGCTTCAGCTCTTGAGCCCGGCCCTGCTGCTGCAAGAAGTGCTGGCCGCGCTGGCCGGCACGCACTGGCACCAGTACCACGAGTTCAGCCGCGACGTGGACGCCTTTCGCCGGCGCACGCAGCAGTTCTTCTACCCCAAAATGGCCTCCGAAAGCACTTTTCGCACCTTCACCGTAGCCGACGCCGACGCCATTCCGCAGTTTCGGCCCCGCGTGTACGCCGACTACGGCTGGCTGCACCTCGGGCCGGCACTGGCGCTGTACGCGGCGGTGATGCTGGGGCTGGGGCTGCTGGGCTACCGGCGGCTGCTCTACGCCAGCCGCTAGGTGGCTTGGTCCCTGTTAGAGCGGTTTTCAGGTAAGTGTACTTGGCCCAGACGATTGACCCCACCCCCGGCCCCTTCCCTTCGGGGGCCGCGGCAGCGCTGCTATTAAGAAGCTATCCGAACAGGGGATTCGCCTCACCCAAAAAGACAGTTGTACCACGTTACTCGGGCACAGGCAAAATGGAGCACGGCCCAGTAGTTTTCTGGTTTTTTCGCCCAGCGAATGAGCAGGTGGCGAAAGCGGTTGAGCCAGGAGTGAGTACGCTCTAGAGCAGTTTCACAGTCGCTGTACAGTAGCGCGGACTTTCAGCCCGCCAGTGTAGTGGGCCTAATAACTCGCGGACTGAAAGTCCGCGCTACTGCCTGGCCGTGCACTGACTCCAGAACTGCTCTGGTAGAAAAAGCGAGTCCTGACTGAGCTTGACGGACATTCTTTTGATTTGGCCAAGTTGTAAGAACCAGTCTACTGAATGAACGCGAACAAGACGAGGGATTATAAGGCTTAAATAGCCAAACATTTATTACTCACAACCAGTGAGCAGTAGAGTTTATTTCCCTATTTTTGTGGATTGTGACAACTGTGTTTTTCTATTCAAAAAGCAAGTTGTCTCCTTTATTTAAAAAAAACCACTTTTAATGCAAAAAAAATACCTGTTAGGAGGATTGGGGCTGCTTTTGCACCTCACGAGCATGGGCCAAGCCGGCGGCACGCTCGATGGCATCGTCCAAAATAACAAAGGCGTCGTGCTGCCCGGAGCGCTCGTTTCCATCAAGGGCACCTACCTGGTGGATGGCACCGATGAGAAGGGCCAGTTTCACCTCAAGGGCACCTTCGCCCAGCCCGTCATGCTGGTGGTCTCGTACGTGGGCTACGAAACGCAGGAGTTCCCTTACAACCCCGAGCGCAGCACCGTTCCCATTACCCTCATCCCCAGCAACGAGCTGAACGAGGTAATCGTGGCCGCTTCCCGCGTGGAAGAAAACCTGGGCCAGGTGCCCGTGACGGTGGATAAGCTCAACGCGCGGCAAGTTGCGAATATTACTACCCCCGACCTGGTAACCGGTCTGGCCCGCTTGCAGGGCGTGGACGTGAGTAACTCCAGCATGCTCAGCGGTAGCTTCACGACGCGCGGCTTCAGCTCAACTAGTGGGGAGCGAGTAGTGCAGCTAGCTGATTACTTTCCTACGTTAAGCCCAGGGCTGAGCTTCACGATTGGCAACCTGAGTGGATTACCAACGCTCGATATTGCCAGCGTGGAAATTGTGCACGGGGCGGCATCGGCCCTGTACGGCGCCAATGCTCTCAATGGGGTAATGCTGCTGAACTCAAAAAACCCGTTTTTTGACCAGGGCCTGACCGTGCGCCTGCGCGGCGGCACCCGCAACTTGCTCGACGGCCAGTTTCGCTACGCTGTTAAGCTCAGCGACCGGATAGCCTTCAAGATTTCGGGCGGGGCGCTGGAAGCCGATGACTTCGTGGCCAACAACCGAGATGCCTTGGTACTCGCTTCAGTGGGCAACAACTCCATTGATTCGCCCCTGGGCTATAATGCGGTAAACCGCTACGGCGACTTAGGCTATACCTACACCTCCACGTCGCTGACGGGCAAGGCGCTGGTGGGTAAGACCGTTTACTTGCCCGGTTTTTCGGAAGCCGACCTGCTGCAAAACGACACCAAAGCTCGCAACTACAAGGTGTCACCGAGTGTGTCGATACTACTGGCTAACAACGTAAAAGCCACCGCTGCTTATTTCTATACCAACTACGCCGGCATTTTCCAGAATACCGCGCGCTACGCCCTGAAAAACGCTGGTGCCCACCAAGGGCGCCTCAGTGTAGAAGGTAGCAATTGGGTAGTACGCGGCTTCGTGAACCGCGAGTTTTCGGGCAAAAACAATTCGCAGGATGATGGCTCTTACAACCTGACCTCGCTGGGCACTTACCTGCAAGGGCAGCAAGCTGTCGACCCGGCAACGGGGGCCCCACTGCCCTACACCTACGCCCAGCGCTACTTTACGACCTTCGGGGCAGCCTATGACAACGCCATAGCGACTGGTAGCACGCCCGATGCGGCCGCCCTGAAGGCGCGCAACGTAGCCACTACCAGTGCGCCCCTGCTGCAGCCTGGCACGGATGCGTTTAATCGGGCCCGCACCCAACTTATTAACGATGCTACTCCCGGCCGGGGAGCGCACCTCATCACGCGCTCAACGCTGGCGGAGGCGAACGGTCAGTATCATTTTTCAACCAAAGTAGTTGACTTATTAGTTGGGGGAGCCTATCGCCAGTACATCCTCGATTCTGACGGCAGCTTGTTTCAAGATGAGAAAGATGGCCCCCACTTGCACAACTATGAGTATGGGGGCTACGGACAAGCCAGCAAGAGCTTCCTGGATAATCGTCTGAAGCTGGCAGCCACGGGCCGGCTTGACCACTTTAAAAACTTCGGCAGCGCCTTTTCGCCGCGGGGCTCGGTGGTGTATTCGGCTGGCGAGAACAAGCAGCATAACTTCCGCGCCAGCTTCAGCCGGGCTTTCCGCTCGCCCACGCAAGTTGACCAGTACGTGCGACTAGAACAAAACCAGCTCATTGCGCTGGGCAACGTGGGCAATGGCTTTACGGGCTACCAAATAGGGGTACTCACCCGTCCGGCCGGCGTTCCACTGTCCCAATATGCCTTATACATTCCCAAGCTGAAGCTGGAACAGGTAAACACTTTTGAAGTCGGCTACCGGGCCCAACTGACAGATAAGCTGAATGTTGACGCCGAATACTATTACAACATCTACAATAATTTCGTTGCTACCAAGCTAATTATTGCGAATACCGACGGCAGCGCCACTACGCCGACCCAATTGGCAGTGTCCGCCGGTACGGGCTTTCAGAACACGACGCGCATCATCGCGGTTTCGGCCAACGTGGACCAGCATATTCGTACCCAAGGTGCCGGCTTGACGCTGACGTATACTGTGCTACCCTCGCTGACCCTGAACGGTAACTATAGCTACACGGAGCTGCTCACGAGAGAGTTGTTCACCGATACCTACTCGTTGTTCAACACGCCTAAGCACAAGTTTAACCTGGGCTTCGACGCCCGGCCGCTAAACAGCCGCCTCGACCTGAACGTCAATTACCGCTGGAACAGCTCGTATTATTACGAGTCAACTTTTGCCGTGGGCACCTTACCCGTAGGTCAAACCTTCGACGCGCAAGTAGGCTACACGCTGCCCAAGCTGCGCACTACCCTGCAAGCCGGTGGCACCAACCTCTTCAACACCAGTAATTTTCAAGCCTACGGGGCGGCCAGCTATGGCCGCATTGCTTACTTAGGCTTGTTGTTTAACCTCCCCAAATAACGGGATAGGGCGCTAACGCAAACGGGCGGTATGAGTAAAGCTGAAAGGCTTAGCTCATACCGCCCGTTTGCGTTAGCGCCCTAGTTTGATCAACAAGGAGAGTAGCCCAAATGCAGGGTGCACTCACTCGCTTAGCTTATCCGTGGCGGGCCCCTATGTCGGCCGCTAGGCAATGTAATTTGTGAGGCTCCCTACGCGCTCGATGCGTAGCTCCACTCGTTGCTCGCTACGTAGCCAGCAGTTACGCTCCATACCGCTGCCGCCCGGCAAGGTGCCCGTCCCAAAAAACTCGCCCGGGTGTAGTTGCTCGCCCTTCGACGCGTGGGCCAAAGCTTCGCCCAACGTAAATTTCAGGTGCGCCGTCGAGGTGCGCACAATCAGCTGCCCATCTACGTATACTTCCGCCTGCAAACGACTTATGACCGGGAGAATATCCTCGGCAGTAGTCACCACTTCCGACATGGCATTGATAAAATGCTTGGCCTTTTGCGGCCCAAAGCCACTGTTCATTTCGGCTATTTGCACATCGCGCGCTGAAGTCGTTGAGCACGACGAAGCCGCCAATGGCGGCCAGCGCCTCCGTTGGGCTGGCATCTTTGAGTGGCTGCACGATAAAGAAGCCCAGCTCCAGCTCGTAGTCCAGGGCCTGGCTGTAGGGTGGGCACGCCACCAGGGCCCCGTCGGTGACGAAATTGAGGTGGTTGCCCAGGTAGTAAATGGGCTCCTGATACCACAGTGACTTGGGCTTGAGAGCAGGAAAAGTACCCAGCACCCGTTCGTAGGCCCGGACAAAGCGCGCCAGCTGGGGCCGAAACCGGCGTAAGTACCCCCAGCCCGCATCCAGGTAATGCTGCTCCGAGAGCATAAAGTCGCGGTACGAAGCGGGCGCAAAAGGTAGCACGGGGGCCCGGCCCGGCAGCAGGCCACGAAATGCCTTCGTGGCCTGCTGCAAGTACGCTGCTACTTGCGCGACCAGGGGCCACTGCCCCAGAAAACGAATCAGGCCGGCGCTATACGGGGCCCAGTCGTTGGGTCGCAAGTGGGGGATGTCGGCTAAGACATCGGCTAGGCTCACCCATGCTTGCTGATGGCACACCGCCAGCACGTACTGGCCCGTTACGGGGTCGATCGTTCTTTTCAGTTGCATAACACACGGGAGATCACGCTAGCGCAGGCCCGACAAATTACCCCTATCTACGTTGATCCTGATCAACTTAAAGCATCAACAGAAGTGACTCAGCGCTTGCGGAGTAATGCTAATACGGGAGGCAAGGTAGGGCCGTTTTAAGAAGATAAGCCAAAAATGCTGGCTTAGTAACGTGGGCCCTGTACTTGCCAGGGTGAGGCAAGAATCTACCGTGGAGGTGTTCGTGCCAAAAGTGTAAACCTCAAGCGAGGCACTTGGTGCAGCCGCGGGGCGTCGGTAGGCCTTGGTGCAGGGCCGCAATAGTGCGTGGCAGTTAGCGTAGCCACTGGGTTACGCAGGAAGCGACCGTAGATCAACTCGGCTTCGGAATACCCGGGCCTTGCGCTTGGCTAGAGCAGGTCTCAGACTGGTTTGCGCCGTTTACTGGGCGTAGATTCATTGTTTTTTTGGCTCCTGACTGAGGAAAATCAAATTTTATTTCTATTTACTTAGCCTATATCTCCTTCCTAACTCCTTGGATGCAAAAAAAGGCTAAGCACTAATTAAACAGCATTTTAGACCCTAGTATTCCATTTATTTAAAGCTACAGCTACGGGCGGATAGTTATAAAATGAAAATTATAATTTTTACTATTTTACGATTTTACGATTTTCAAAAAGAAATCCTGGTCGTTTTCTAATGTGGCAATCTCCTGAATTATTAGGTTATTTATTGCTCATAACCAGTAGATAAGCGAAATTATTTCCTTACTTTTGTGGGCTGTAATAAACTCATCCTTTCTACCTGCTTAGCAGGCTTGCCTTCTTTATTCAAAACCTACTTTTAATGCAAAAAAAATACTTACTAGGAGGGCTGGGGCTGCTCCTCCACCTCACGAGCATGGGCCAAGCCGGCGGCACGCTCGATGGCATCGTCCAAAATAACAAAGGCGTCGTGCTGCCCGGAGCGCTCGTTTCCATCAAGGGCACCTACCTGGTGGATGGCACCGATGAGAAGGGCCAGTTTCACCTCAAGGGCACCTTCGCCCAGCCCGTCATGCTGGTGGTCTCGTACGTGGGCTACGAAACGCAGGAGTTCCCTTACAACCCCGAGCGCAGCACCGTTCCCATTACCCTCATCCCCAGCAACGAGCTGAACGAGGTAATCGTGGCCGCTTCCCGCGTGGAAGAAAACCTGGGCCAGGTGCCCGTGACGGTGGATAAGCTCAACGCGCGGCAAGTTGCGAATATTACTACCCCCGACCTGATTGCCGGCCTGGCCCGGGTGCGGGGCGTAGACGTGCTCAGCTCTAGTATGCTGATCAGCACCTTCACGACCCGCGGCTTCAACACACCCGGCGGTGAGCGGATGATTCAGCTCACGGATTATTTCCCTATGCAAAGCCCAGGCTTAAGTTACAACTTTGGTAGCACAAGCGGCGCGCCCGTGCTGGATATTGCTAGTGTGGAGATCGTGCACGGGGCCTCATCGGCCCTGTATGGCGCCAACGCTTTCAACGGAGTGTTGCTACTGAATACAAAAAACCCGTTTCTGGACCAGGGCCTGACGGTGCGCCTGCGCGGCGGCACCCGCAACCTGCTCGACGGGCAGCTCCGCTACGCCGTCAAGCTCAGCGAGCGGGTCGCCTTCAAGATTGCGGGCGGGGCGCTGGAAGCCAACGAATTTATTGCTAATAATCAAGAGGCGACTTCCAAAATTATCGAGCCTTTTAATAACCCGGCCGGCTCGAACCTGGGCTATGATGCCGTGAACCGCTACGGCGATGTGGGGAACACCTTCACCTCGGGGGCACTAGCGGGCAAGACCGTGTTTCTGCCGGGCTACTCGGAGGCCGACCTGCTGCAAAACGACACGAAAGCCCGCAACTACAAAGTAGTGCCTACGCTGTCGGTGCTACTAAGCAACCACGTGAAGGCTACGGCGTTTTACTCGTATACCAGTGTGAGCGGTATTTTACAGAGTACTACCCGCTACGCGCTAAAAAACCTTGGCCAACACAAGGGAGGCCTTACGGTAGAAGGCAGCAACTGGGTAGTGCGGGGCTCGCTTAGCAAGGAGTTTTCGGGCACCACTGATGCCCAAGGTGATGGAACCTACAACCTAGGCTTGCTGGGGGCTTATTTGCAGACCCAAGTTGCCGGCACGAATCCTACCACTGGCCGTACTTATACCTACGCTGAGCGCTACTTCGGCACCTACCAAAACGCCTACACCGATGCTATCGCCACGGGCAGTACTCCCGACGCAGCTGCCCTAAAGGCGCGCAACATAGCTACTACCCAAGCCCCACTGCTGCAACCGGGTACCGAAGCCTTTACGACAGCCCGCAAGCAAATTATTCATAGTGGCGTGCAGGGCCAGGGCGCCCGGCTACTTTCGAATTCGCTGCTAGCCGATGTGAATGGCCAGTATCATTTCCAAACCAAAGTTGTCGACCTCTTGGTTGGGGGAAGCTATCGCCAGTATACAATCGACTCGGATGGCACCTTGTTTGAAGACCAACAGAATGGTGGGCCGCTGCACAACTACGAATACGGAGGCTATGTGCAAGCCAGCAAAAGCTTGCTGAACGACCGCCTTAAGCTAGCCGCCGCGGGCCGGATTGACAACTTCAAAAACTTCGGCACGGCCTTTTCGCCCCGCGCCTCGGTGGTATACTCGGCCGGCGAAAACAAGGAGCATAACTTCCGTGCCAGCTACAGTCGGGCTTTCCGCTCGCCCAGCCAAGTCGATCAGTACATCCGCGTGGATGTGGGCCGGAGCATCTTGCTCGGCAACGTGGGCAATGGCTTTCAGGGCTACTCTACGCAGCTTCCCGGGGCGCTGTTGGCGAACCCTAACCAGGACTGGAAAACGTACCAGGTCAACGTTGCCAAGCTGACCTTAGAGCAGGTTAATACGCTCGAGGTCGGCTACCGGGCAGCCTTGCTGGACAACCTGAGCCTCGACGCCGAGTACTACTACAACTTCTACGACAACTTCATTGGGAACCAGGCCTTTATTGGCAACACCGACGGCAGCCGCCCGACTACCGACCAGTTTGCGACGGCGGCCGCTGAGCAGTTCCGCAATCCGAAGTCGCTTACCCGCGTTATCCTGGCTGCTACCAACATTGACCGGCGCGTGCGCAGCTACGGCGCCGGCCTGGCCCTGACCTATAACGTACTGCCAACGCTGACGCTGCTCGGCAACTACAGCTACAATAAGCTGCTCACGGACTTTGCAGCAGGCACGTTTTCGTACTTCAACACGCCCAGCCACAAGTTTAACCTGGGCTTTGATAGCCGCTTATTAGATAAGCGTTTGAGCCTGAATGCCAACTACCGCTGGAACAGCTCGTACCTGTTTGAGGTGGCTTCCGCCGTGGGTACGGTGCCGGTAGGCCAAACCTTTGATGCCCAAATCGGGTACACGCTGCCCACGCTGCATACCACGCTACAAGTGGGCGGCACCAATCTCTTTGACACCAACAACTTACAGGTCTACGGCGCGGCCAACTACGGGCGAATTGCCTATGTCGGTTTGCTGTTTGACCTTCCTAAATAAGGAAACAAGGCAGTAGGAAGTAGTAGGCGGTATGAGGCAAGCTGAACAGCTTGGCTTGTACCGCCTATTTTGCGCTAGCTGCCTTATCTTTAGCAAGTACTTTCCAAACATCGCATAATACCAACCAGCTACCTACTTCTGATCATGCATAAAGTTTTGAGGATTGCGGCTGTGCTAAGCCTGGGCTTGCTGAGTACTTTCAGCGGGCTAGCAGCCGATTTCCTAAGCGCACAGCTGACGCCACCAGGCAGCACCTATAAGGTGGAGCAGGTAAGCGTAGTATCGTCGGCGGGCGACGTTACCCTGCGCGGCTCGCTGCTACTCCCCACGGGCAATGGCCCTTTTCCCGCCGTGATCTTGCTGCCCGATATTGGGGCCGAAGATCCTACTTACGACGGCTTGTTGCTGACTAGCTTAGCCGATTCGCTGGCGCGCCAGGGAGTGGTTACCCTGCGCCTGGATGAGCGCGGCGTGGGCAACTCGGGCGGTAAGCTGGGACAAACGCTGCTGACCGACCGCTTGGCCGACGTGGCAGCGGCCTTGAACAAGCTGCGTACCCAGCCGCAAGTAGATATTGCCCGCATAGGCATCGTGGGGTATGGCCTCGGCGGCAACGTAGCGCTACTGGCCGGGGCGCAGCCCTTGCCACCCTCATTTATTGTGGCTATTGCCGCCAGTGGCCTGAGCAGCCCCGAGCTGCTGGCCGCCCAGGTGCCCATGTACGGCAAGGTGTTTGCCACCAACCACGACAAGCTGGCTCGGCAGCGCCAGCAAACCTCAGGGCAATTGCAGGCGCGGCAAGTAGCTTTTCAGATGCAATCGCAGGGAGCCAGCCCGGCCCAAATACAAGTTTATACCGACCAGCAAGCTACTAAGCTGCAGGAGGCCGACCATAAGTGGATTACCGCCCTACAAAAGCATCAGCAGTCTATGCTGGCCATTGTCCTGCACATGACCGACGATGACCAAGCCCAGGCAGTACTATCCAATATGCTGCGCCAGCATTATCCCGAGGCCTCGCCGGAAGAAGTACAACGGACCGTTCAACGGATGACTTCCCGGGCGTACCGCGATTTCCTTACTCTTAACCCAAGTGCTACTCTGTCGCGCATCAAGTGCCCCGTGCTGCTAGTACAAGGCACTGCCGATACCGAAGTAAATTCGACCGCTAACTTAGATGTGCTGATGAAGGGCTTGAGCGGCAATTCCAAAGTAGCCGAACGCCGCTTGAAAGACTTGGACCACCACCTTCGCTTCGCGGCTAATACCGACGACAAAGCTCAACCGGCCGCGCCAATAGCCTACCGCGAAATTAGCCACTGGATACGGCAAATTCACTAGTTACGTAGCCCTAGCGGGTAGCAATCCGGCCCGCTGGGTCCTATTTCAGGTTGCCACAACGGGTAACGGATCAAAGAGGACAGGTAAGCTAGCCGAGTTGTAGCTCTCTGAGCAAGATAGCAAAAGCCTGGCGGCTGATGGCCCAGCCCACCGGCGAACTTTCCTGCGTGGGCCCCAGGCGGTCGGCATATACCCAGCTCTCGGGGCCGATGCGGCTCACCACCACTTGCCACTCGTAAGTGGGATGGGTGGGGTCGGGCTGCTGCTGCACTGTCGTGCTCATCCACACGTTGGGCAGCGAGCCAATGGGCTCCGCAGGTGTCAGTTGAGCCAGCCCAAACACCAAGCCCTCTTCGGCCAGAGCCGCCCGGCTTTCGGCTACGAGCCGGTGCAGGTCGGCCTCGCGCTGGCCAGTAAGCAACATCAGATTCAAGCGGCTACCCAGCGGCGGGTCAATCTTTTTCAGCAGCTGGCACTGATAAAAGTGCTCGTCGCTGTCGGGGTTTTCTACCAGCTCCCAAGACAGCGGGTACGCCGTAATGAAGGCTAGCGGAATGGTGCGCGCGAGCGTGCGTAACTGCTCGGCATAGGGCCAGCCCACGGGGTGCAGTAGCTCGAACCCGCCAACCAGCAGCAGCAGCACGTTGGCTAGGTCGGGAGTGTAGTAGCGGGCAGCAGTGCTGGCCTGCACCACAAACAGGTGGGCCCCGCCCCCACTGGCGTAGTCTTTCAGCACCACCCAGCGCGCGAGGCGCTCCTGCTCTGCCGCGCCACTTTTAGTCAGCACATCCGGAATGGGGCCGCCCGGCTGCGGTAGGTGGCGCTCGTGCAGCACCGTTTCGGACTGGCTGCGTAGGTAGAGGCGCAGCCAGTCGCTGGGCGATACCTCCTCGGCCACGTAGGCAATCAGTACCTGCATCTCGGCGGCGGGGGAAGACGGGGCCTTGAAATGGCTGCGCAACGCGAAAGGATGCTCGGGCGTAACCAGGCGCCGGACGCCGGGTACCTGCTCCCATTTTAGTGGAATAATCAGCCGGTAGTGCAGGGGGGGGTTGGGGTCCTGCTCCACCGTAACGAGCCCGAAATGGCCGCTAAGCTGGGCGGGGGAAAAAGCGAGCGTCGTGGGGAAGGGATAAGACATGAGAAAACCGAAAGAGAAAGCTGGCCCCGCTAGCTGGGGCCGCTGGGTAGCTAAGGGGGCAGCTAGCCAGGAGAAACTTGCTAACTAAGAGTGTCGGCACGAGCGCCCACTCAGGAGCGCCTCGGCAAACCGCCTGGGCGGGTATCCCACAGGAGCACAGGCCCTAGGGATAGTCGACGTGGTAGGTCAGCCCCCAATCCGTACCCTTAGATTACCCACCATGATGACCCCCGGGATGCCGGGCCTGCCAGGCAGGCAACTCGGCGGGAGGCGAAAGGCTGGCAACTCGGTAACAGACTCCATCGCTGCGACTATGGAGTCTGTTACCGAGTTGCTAAGCTCCTTAGCGGCATTAGCGGCATCTTGAGCCCTGGCAGTAGCATCCCGAAGCGTGTCAGCAGCTTCCTCAGCCTCATTAGCAGCCGTTCGAGCTTTGGTAGCAGCTGCTTGAACTTTAGGCAAGGCCGCAGCTCCTGCATCCGCGGTAGCAGGCTCAAGCACCTTTTTAATAGCCTTTTTGAGGTCGTCAGCGGCTTTTTGAGCCTTGGCAGCAGCTTCTAGGGCTGCTACCAAGGCAACGACCTCATCAGCCGCGGCGGCGGCCTCTCGAGTTCGAAGCACGGCATTCTTTTGATCCACGGCAGTAAGCTTTAGAGCTCGAAATTCGGCTTTATTGCTTTTCTCCTCGTCATCAGCTTCGTCAGCTAGCTTCTTGGCAGTATCCGCTTGACTTTTGGCCTTATCCGCTTCAGTTCGAGCCGCGATAGCCTCCTCACTTCGAGCCGTGGCAGTAGCAGTTGCTTCTCGCGCCGCAGTAAGAGCATTTGTAGCCGCGTCGAACGCCGTTTGACGTTGAGCCTCGGCTTTAGTCGCTCGAGCGTTGGCCGCCGCCGCTTCAACTCGAGCCGCAGCAACCTCTTCAGGGCGAGCCGCGGTAGCAGCCTCTACATTTCGAACTTTAGTATTCGCTCTTAGCGCCTCTTCCATAGCCGCTTGAGATGCGTGAGTAGCAGCTTTTTGATTTTTAATCGCGTCGGCAAGCTTTCGAGTCCGAGCCTCGCTCTCGTCTTTGACCTGAGCCGCAAGCTCCTTTTGAATCTGGGCAGTATCTTCTCGATATCGAGCCTCGGCATCAGCCTTGTCAGCTTTAGCACGAGTGTCATCAACCTTGTCAGCTGCCGTTTCACCTTCACGCTTGGCATCAAGTAGAGCCCGATCCGTAGTTCGAGCTGCGGTCCTTGCATTTAGCGCTTCTCGATTCAAATCCCTAGCCTCCTTAACTTGAGTATAGTTAGCATTCTCCCAAATTCGGGTCACATTCTCCCGAGCTTGAGCCGCGAGCTCCTCTTTAGCCGTGGCAGCATCCCCCAGTTTTAGAGCCTCTTGCTTCGCCTGTTCAGCCTTATGAGCTCGGGCTCGGGCAGCAAACTCCTCTGCCGCAGAAGCAGGCCGATTAGCCTCTTCAGTGGCTCTTCGCAATTTGTCATCAACTTCTCTAACTAGCCTGTCGGCCTTATCCGCTTCAGTTCGAGCTGCGGCAGCCTCGTTGGTTAGCTCCTTGGCAGTAGCCTCTGGGCTTTTGGCCTGTAATCGGGCTTCAAGCGCCTTCTTAGTCTCTCTATATTTGGCCTCATCAGTAGCCGCCTGAGCTGCGTCATTAGCTCTATTAGCTGCGTTGAGAGCCTCCTGAGCCGCTTCGGCAGCCGCTTCAGCTACGTCAGCAGCCGCTTTATCCAAAACCTTTTTATTTTTACTTATAAATAATTCTATATCAAACCCTGGGGTTGCCTGGGTATTATATTTAATGCTATTGTGAAAAATTGACTCAAAAAACGACGGGCCGCCCACCACTCCCAGGTGTATGTGGTCCTTTTTTTTATCTTGATTCCACCATGCGCCTATCTTGTAAGCTACTACCGGTATCTTGTAGATTGCTCTTGGCGGTATCCAGGGCCAACTAATCTTAAATTTTGGCTCGTACCTGTTGTCACCCCAATACCCAACACCGGAGAATTGCAACTCACCTTTTAAGGGCTCGATCGTCACTTCTCCCTTCCCTACACCACCCGTACGGTTGCCATCGGAGCCAGGCACCACGTCAGCTTCTACCTTAGCGTGTAAAAGGTTTAACTCGGCAGCTACACTCATACTCCTGATTTTAAGGCGTTCAGGGAGTTTGACTTTAAAGTATTTGTATTCGGGGAGTTTAAGGCCATCCGGCCAGGAGCCAGTGTGGCCCGCATTCAACTTGAGGACGCCCCCTTCGCCTTTGATCTCGAGCGAGGGCGTTTGCCAAGTGAACTGCGCCGGGGGCTGCGCATTTTGGCCCGCCAGGCCTGCCTCGGCAACGCTGTATGGGTCCTGATTAGATCGGGCCCACTTAAACGGCAATCGGCCAGCCCCGTTACCCTCAAAGTAAAGGAAATCCAAGGAGATGAACTTGGACTGGTACGGAGAGCTTTTGCCTGCTTTTAATAATCCGCCGGGGGTATTCACAGGAAAAGGCGTTTTTTCTATTGGTCGCCAATTTCCTATTTTCACCTTGTTACCAGCTCTACTATAGTTAAGCCATTCAAGCGCACTAGTACCACACCTAAGCGCGCTGCTATCCAGCCAGTCTTGCCACGTTTGGGGCGTAGCTAGGCTCCCCTCAGCCGACGACTGAGCTAGATTCGCCATCGGCTGGATGATCTCCAGCGTAGCAGTTGCCGTCGTTTGCAGGGGTGCCGGCGTAGTAGTGGCTGGCGGCGTCTGGGATGGCACCGCCGGTCCCAGCACCCTATCTATCGCCGGCGACCCCGGCGCCAGGCAGCCCGTCAGGTCGCCAGTGCGGGCGGCGGGCATCCCATTAATCCGCACCGTGAACGATCCCTTCGAGATAGAGCCCGGCCCGTGCTGCGGACACACGAGTGTATCGCCGACCCGGGCGGCGGGCCGTTTTCCAATGCGCACGTTGGGCGAACCGCTCATGATGCTACCACCGTGGGCGGCTACATCGCCGAGAGCCGCTGCGAGTTGTTCCATTTGAAAAGAGGCAAATGAAGTGAAAGCGTAACGATAAGCTAGGGGGCAACCCCCTTCAACTAGTTACCCAGCGGCAGCTAGGCTGCCTAGTTAACTATTGATATCCACCATCCCACCTTGAATGTCCGTGTGAGTGGTGCCATTTATCTTCACCTTGTTAGCCTTGAGATTGGCTGTTTTATTGCTGTTGAGTGCCAGCTCTTCGTACGCATCGAGCTTAATCAGCCTGCCTTGCAGGGTAATGCTTCCCTGCGCGGTGGCGTCGAGCACGATCGTGGGGCTCTTCACTGTCACCAGCCCCTTACTTTCAATGGTGATGCTGCCATCGCCCTCGAAAGACAATTTGATGGCCGTGCCTTTTTTGTGGGAGTTAGAAAGCAGAATCGTCTGCTTCTGCTTCGTGTCATCGAGCACCAGCTTGTTGCCGCCGGCCGTTTGCAGGCCCTTGAGGTGGTTTTGGGGCCGGGTATAGGTGGCTTTGTCGGGGTTCTTGGGATGAAATAGGTTGCCTAACACCACGGGCAGCTCGGCCTGCTGCTGCTCGTAGCCCACCAGCACCTGCGAGCCCACTTCGGGCGTAAACAGCTGCCCTTTGCCAGTGCCCGAGTAGGGCGTGCTCACGCGTAGCCATCCCGACTGGGCCGCAGTTTCCGTGGCCGTGGGCCACTGGTATTTCACCCGGATGCGCCCCAGGTGCCGGGGGTCGTCCACGTCAATCACCTCGGCGAGCTCTAGGGCCCCGGCTACGGGCGCGACCCACGGCACGGGCGGCGGCCCGCTACCCGCCGGAATGGCCCGAAACTTATTGAAGTAGTTGCCCTCATTGTCGAGCCAGTGGTCGATGGCCAGCACGCGGTACTTGCCCAGGTCGGCCGCTGCCCGGCCATTAGTGGCCGGCTGCTGCGCCTGAATGAGCCCCCCTACCGCTACGTTAAGATTTTCGCCCACTCCCTCGAAGACCACCAGCGAGCCGGTAAGGCTGGTTTTCAGCAGCTGCATCGCCTCGTTTAGCTCGCCAGAGCTGCTCACGCGCTGCCCGGCACCCGCGTGAAAGGCCTGCGGAAACAAGCGCTCCGACGCCTGGGCCGCAAAGCTGGTGAGTTCCCCCTGCTGGGAAGCGGGCTGCTCGCGCGACGCAGCGCTCAAGGTCTGGTGCTGGCGGTAGTTGTATTCGGTGGCCTTAAACTTGGTAGGGCGCAGCGAAACAGTGAGTGAAAACGACTGGGCACCAGCCACTACGAACGGCACGGCGGCATTGTCGGCTACCGGGCCGATGCGCAGTTGGGTACCCGTGTAATAGAGCCACTCGCCCCGCGCTGCCGCCAGGCGCTTGAGGAAAGTGAAGTTGCTCTCGTCGTACTGCACCGCGTAGGGAATCTTGGCCTGGTAGCGCGGGTCTACCTTCCGGTCCAGGGTATTTCTGCTATAGTCGGTCAGCACCTGAAAGCAGATCTGCGACAGCGTCTGCTTGACGAACGTGCGACGCTGCGCCGAATCTTCCAGCAGGTAGGTAGGGCTATAGCCCTCAATGATATAGACGTTGGCCAGGTCGTTGGCGCTCCCCAGCCGGAGCTGGGTAATGAGGCCCTTAAACTTGAAAGCAGGCGCGGGCTCCGCTTCCGTAAACGGTACAAATGAAATGGTTATATTCTTGCCACACAGATCTTTGTGCGCCTTCTCAAAAAACCCGTTGCCCTTGGGGCCCTCCAAGGTTTCGTAGGGCACCACCAGCTCAAAGTGATGGTGATCAAAAATTGCCTGGCTAAGGCTCAGCCGTAGGCAGTGGGATAAGGGAGCGCGGCCCTCTATTTCAATAACAGGACGAAATCGTTGGGCCATAAGGAGAAGGCTGAAAGGAAGCTAGAACTAAACTGGCCAACTGAATTACCAGGTTAGGTGCAGCGGAGCAGGGAAATTTTAGAGCTCCGCGCAAAAGACTGTACTACCTAAACCCGTGATTTCGGATCCCTGTACCACGCCGTATTGGCGCAGCGACCACGCGTAACCCCAGCAAAGCGTAGAGCGATAGAAGAAAAAAACGTTTGCATACCTACTTATCTAATCGCGGGCCCAAAGACGGCGTTGTGTGCTACCAAGGGAGTTTGATGCAGGCGTGCGGCCAAAGCAGCAGGAACTATCCGCCGAGGCATCGGCACGCGGGTATGGTCGGCAGCGACCTCTGAAAAATAGCGGGGCGTGCCGATGGGGAGTGGCCCAGCGGCGTGCCCGCTAAACAGTAGCGCTGGCACATCAGGCGCGCTAGTACTGCCAGGTATACGCCAGGCCGCCGCGGGGCCCACCAGCACATAGACCGTCGAGATGGCTAAGCCAAGGGAGCCAAGCCGCTCCACTACCCCTACAGCTACCTCCAGGCTGGTCCCGCGCGACGCCCGCCAAGCCCAAGGCCGGCCCTGGGCTTGGCGGGCGTCGCGCGGGACCAGCCAGGTGGGGTCAGTAGCCAAGTCCAGCCTACTCGCTCCTAGTATGAACCGAACTTTACCTGCCTTGCCAGGCCGGCCCACTTCCTGCTGCCTAGCCCCCCAGGCAGGCAGCTCGCTGGCGGGAAGGTGGGCTGTCAGGTCCCACTCCGCAAATTGCGCGGTCGCTACTGCACCACCCGCTGCTTCCCGCTTCCAGTCGAGCGGCTCCAAGCCGCCTGGAACTACAGCAGCCGAAGCTTGGCCTGGGCGCTGCATTGCGTGCGCCAGCTTTTCAGCGGCCAGAATCTGCGAGCCACGCAGGTAGCCCTGTTTGTTCATGGCTTCAGGGCGAAAAGGACCCGCTACGGCCGCCCGGTGGCCATCGGCCGAGTACCACGCCGTGGGGTCTACGGGCTGGCCCGCCACCAGGCGCACCGGAATACCACTAACGCCCACCAAGTCGCCTTGCAGCGTAAACCAGGCCTGCATGGGGACCACCGACTGCGAAGAAGCCATCTGAAAAGAACGTAAAGATTAAGCATATCCGAGCCAGTCGTTGCTATGCGTTAGTCCATTTAGGACGAGCCGATTGGCTACTATCTTGACCTGGCACACGTACGAGCCTTCTTGAGTATTACCGGGCTCGAGCAGCTCGGTGTACACCACACACGAGCCCTCGGTGAACGCCAGCTTTTCGTATTCGCCAGTCAGCCGGTCGCCCTGGAAGAAGACCACCTCCCCGTTGCGCCTGAGCAGCGGATCGGCTGCCCAGCTCAGCAGCTGCGTGTCATCGTCCCCTTTCACTACCAGCTCCAGCTCGCCGCTGCGCACCTGGGCCACGGCCTGGCCCAGCGCATCGGTGTCCTGGTAAAATAAGTAGTCGCAACGCAATACAGTGTAGTCCGTCTTGTCGAGGGAAACTCAGCGGAAAAGGAAGATGGCATCGGCTAGCAAGGAATAAAGCTGAGAGAAAGACTGACAGAAGGCCCCTCCATGCGAAAGGAGTAAGAGAAGCTAGCTCGGCCAGTTATTACGCACCTGCACCTGCTCTTTGCCCACCACCTCGAGCTGCTGGGCCGAAATCAATAGCGACCTGGTCAGGCTCGTGTTCGGGCCATTGGGAGCAAAGCTGCCTTTGAGCAAGACGCAATAGGCGTTGGTAAACGTGATCGTTTTCAGCTTCTGCTTGGTATCGCCGCGCATGATCTGAATAGTGCCACTCAGCAGCTTGCGGGGCTGGAACATCCAGTCCACCAGCCGCTCATCGGGTAGGGAAGCCACCTCTACCTGGATTTGGCCGCCGTGCGCCACGGCATTGGGCCGGCCCAGCTGGTCTTTCTGCTGGTGGACAGACCATTGTAAACGCCGAATGATATAGGTCTTGTCAGCGCTAGCTAGCTTAAGCCCCGCAGTGAATGCCATAGGTACAAGAGAATTAAAAAATATGCGCTACCACTCGGCTGCCCAGCCCGGCACTAGATGTTACAAGCCACCTCACAACCGGGCGAAACAGTCAATGCAGAATGCAGAGGCGGGCAAAAGCTTAGGCCGACTATTAGATTGGTATTTTCGGCAGACAAAGTTGGGCATTAGCCCAGCGCCTTTGATTGCGGACAGGTTACTGATGCGTTAAGAAATTACGCCCCTGTTAGCTATAAGCAAAGTGCCTCCTCATTATCCTGACAAACAATACCTTGCGAGGATATCAACTTCCGCTTTACCAGTTGACCCCGTAAACTGCGTGAATCAGCTACCACCCAAAAGACTTGTTGCTGAATACCTTGTTTACTAAGTAAGCGAGTAGCTTGGACTTTGTAGTCCGAGTGCGAGCGAAGCGAGCATCCCGCGTCTGGTTCGTTCGAACGTAACTGCTCGCTGCGCTCGCACTCGGACTACAAAGTCCAAGCTACAGCCATCTGCTCACTTACTTCCTGAACAGCATACTGAATCAGAAAAACAAAAAAACCGTCATGTTCAACTGGCGTCCGCTTGCCGAAGCATCTCTACCGAACGAAGCCCGAACGGCGCAGTAGAGATGCTTCGGCAAGCGGACGCCAGCTGAGCATGACGGACGGTTTTCTTCTAGTTTCTTAATTTGGGATAGGACTGACGCAAAAAGTCGTTTGTCATTGCGAGCAAGGCGAAGCAATCGCCCCCGAACGAGTCGTGCGGATATCGTTCGGGGGCGATTGCTTCGCCTTGCTCGCAATGACAACCAGGTTTTGCGTCAGTCCTATAGGAATAAGTCTAAAATATAATAGTGTTACTACCGTTTGTAATTCAACATGTTAAGAATATCGTTCGTCATGCTGAGCTTGTCGAAGCATCTCTACCGCTTCATTGAACTGCCCAAACGAAGCGGCAGAGATGCTTCGACAAGCTCAGCATGACGACAGTGAATTGGCTGTTCAATGCAAACTGTTGATTCTCAGAAAATAGCAACTCTAATAGTGGGAATAGCTTGTTCGAAGTAGCTCAAATTATTCTCTATAACAGCGTTACTGTTGCCTGCAAATAAAATCAGTAACATCAACGATTGTCATGAGATAAAATACTGATTTTAAAATGATATAGAGCTTACGCAGAAAGTCGCTTGTCCTTTTAAATTTCCAAACGTTTTCCTGTACAACCTTATCATTTTAGCAATTGCTGTTTGGTAAGATTACCTATGAATCGTTTTTACTGTAGGGCATAAAAAAACCTCCTCAATAAATTGAGGAGGTTTTTTCTTGTAAGTACTAGAAAGAAACTTTATTGCTCGACCACTGAAACTCCTTTTTAGCACCGCCAGTGTCTACCAGCCTACACATAATAACCATATCTGCAACTGAAGCAGATGTCCCATCAGTCCCTTGAGCCATAAAGTGTTCGTTATAAGCTTGGATATAACCATCTACAAACGAAACCGTCTTTGACTTTTTATCACCTGCTTCGAAATAGGTAATGTCGCCGTCTTTAAGATGTTCTTCATCCAACAGCCATTCAATTAGGGGCTGAGTTTTGCTCGCTACAACGGTAAGCTTGATCTGGCAACGCTGAATCGCTGACGAAGTCTGACCTACTGCATCCATTGTCCGCTCAAAGCTAAAACTAGATGTCACTACATCCCAGGTCCCGCCTGGAGCTGTCAGCACTGCTGTTTGAGGTAATGGGGAATTTGCCATGGTTAAGAAAAAAAGTTGAAAGAAAAGGGAAAAGTTTGAGAGATTACAAGCTTCACGCGCGGCTAATTAGGTGAAAGCTTATTCACTTATTAGCAGCACCGTACAAAGCTACGTTATTTAATAGACAGAAACTGCTTATAATTGTTATTATTACTTTAATTTTGTGTATACTCTGTATTCCACTCCCGTTCAGGATTCTCAGGGTCATCGCCTTTAGTACCATCCAGCGAAATCAGGAAAGTTTTAGCAGGAAAATAAGGCACTAGGTGAATATCTAGATTGATACGATCCTTCTGATTGGGATCACGCTCAAATTTTTTGATTACAAACTTCTCAATCAACTTGCCTGGCCCGGTAATGTCATCTAAGAAGCGAGAAATCTGCTTCTGAATATCTTTACGCATATTGAAATCCCAATTCTCGAAGGCCCGGCGATTGAGAAAATCAATTAGCACCTTCATCACGTAATCAAATACCCGTACTACTGAGTAGGTCTGCAAGCCGATATTATCGCCATTAAACAACGTTTTGGCCGAAAATGCCATCACGCGGCCGTACTCATGCACCATTGGCACCAGGCCAATTTTCTCTAAGTTTGAAATTTCGCTTTTGCGCAGTGGAAATTTTACGCCATCCACTTCGTTAAGCGTACCATGCTTGCGGCCAGCTGTGACCTGCGAGGCCAAGGTAGCGTAGATGCGGCCTGCCAACGCGGAAGATGGTGGCACAAAGAGATCCGTTTTCTCCTCTATTTCTTCGATTTTACCCCGGCCTACCAGCCAGTTGGCCGCCATCACGACGTTAGATTTGTAGACATCGCCACCCGTCAGATTTGCTTCTTCGAATAGCTCGATTACATCCTCAGGTGTATCGTGATGTTCGAAGTCGGTGATCATCATCACCTTATTCTTATAGGCGATTTTAGCCCACTTATCGACTACCTTGTTTGAGCCCAGGTAACCAGGCACTACGAGCAGCGAGTAGTTATCGCGCAGGTCGAGGCGGTCGTAGTTCTGCTCCAGCTCTGCCGATACTGCGTCGATAAACGTGGTATTATCTAGGTCCTGGAGCTGGTCTTTATCCGCATTCAGGATAGATATATTCTTTACCTGATCCAGGTCGGTGTTCCTAAAAAACAGCGCTACGGAGCGGTAAGCCTGTTCTAGCTCGTGAGTAGCCTCTACGGCGGTGCGCAGGTTGTCAGTAAGCTGCTGCTCATTGGCCTTAACCTGGTTTTGGCACTTTTCTACCGTATCGGCTACCGAGTCGGAATCACTCAGTACCTTATGCCAGAGCGCTAGTCGCTGCTTGAGCTGCTGGCGGTCGGCCTGCTTGCCATCTTCCGACAGGAAAATCTTCTTGCGCGCCTTTTTAGTAGGGTTAAGGTTAGCGAGACCATCAATAGTGGTTTCGAGCAACTCGAAACCACCGACCTTCACTAGGGCCTGGGTGCTTTGTTCGAGGGAGGGGGCTGCCTCGCGTGATCGGTAGCCAGCTGGAGCGGCGTCTTGCTGTTCGAGAGCCATAGGAAAAGTAACGGAAAAGCGAAAAGGAGTCTAAACTTAAGCCAGCTCGTCCATCAAAGCCTCGATAGCAGCTAAAAAAGCGGCTTTAGTCTCGGGGTTTTCCAAGGCAGCCTTCAATATTTTGTTGGATTTGAGTTGCCGCAGCACCTTATTCAGGTCGTCGGCTTCGGCGGCCAGGCTCCGCAAAAACTCACTTTGATTGATGAGTCCCTTTTTGCCAAAGTCGCCGAGCGAAGCGAAGTGCAGGGTTTCTGGCACCACTGCCCCGTCCGCATTCTCAAACTCCATCGTCACTTCCGGCTTGAAATGCGCAAAAACGGCCTCCGGAGTTTTTAAACCCTCTACTATTTCCGGTCGCAGCGGACTATCAGTAGTCAGCTTCTGCACCAGCAGCGTGCGGTTGAGGGGAATGTCCAGGATGGCTTCGGAGGCATTGTCGAGCTTGCGCTCCTGGCCCCCAATGCCGTATGAATACATAGCCATAAATTAGTAAGAGAATTGATGAGCGATGAACTGACTTAAAAGTACCTCGCCGGTCGCGTAGGCAGCCAAGCGTAGATAAAGTTACGCACCAGCTGGCGCAACCGTTGAGCAACTATTTGGAGTGCCAGCCCCTGGCTAACGACTGCAATACTACACATAAATTTGGTTTGTATCCCAATTATCTTTTTACATCCTATTATTTTTTTGCATTCCTACTATCTTGCTGCCCGTAGCCCCGTTGCAGCTACTTTGCACCACCTCACTTCTTGCCTATCTCCATGGCTTATTCCGATACGCTCAAACGCAGTCTGCACATCGCCCAGGCGGTGGCCCACGAATACCGCCAAGCGCACTACGCCGCCCCACACTTACTCACCGCTTTGCTGCACAATGAGATAGGGCTGGCTTCCTGGCTGGTAGCCGTGCTTGATAAGGATATCCACTATTTGCGCGAGTGGGCCGAAGTGCGCCTCGAAGATGAGCCCAAAGCTGCTCGGCCGCCGGAGCAGCCTACGCCAGACGCCGCCGTGCAGCAGGCGCTGGAACTCGCCGACCTGGTAGCGCTGCAACTGTCTCGTGAGCACCCCGACGCCCTTTGCGCCCTGGCCGCCCTGCTAAAGCCCGGGCTCGCCTTCACGGCTGAGCAATTGAAATCGCTGCCCCTCACCCAGAAAGAAATTCTGGATGCTGCCCAGGCTGAACTTCCTACTCCTGGCCCAGCCAGCTCGTCTACCGATGTTTCTGCTACCAATGGCTCCGCACCAGCCGGCCCGGGCGGCGCACTAGCTACTTACTGCACCGATAAAACTGCCCAGGCCCGCGCTGGCAAACTCGACCCCATTGTAGGACGCGACCGCGAAATCCGGCTGGTGGCCGAGATCCTGGGTCGCCGCACCAAGCCCAACGTGCTGCTTATTGGGGAGCCGGGGGTAGGCAAGTCGGCCTTGGTAGAGGGTTTTGCGCAGCAAATTGCCCTGGGGCTGGTACCCACTCACCTGCGCGAAGTGACCTTGTTTGAGCTGGATTTGGGCACGCTCGTGGCCGGTGCGTCCTACAAGGGAGAGGTAGAGGACCGAATCAAAAAGGTACTTACCGAACTCAAGAAGTATACCCGCGCCATCCTGTTTATTGACGAGCTGCACGTGCTACTCGACCCCAAAGGCAGCGCCGGCAGCGGCATCGCCCAGCTGCTCAAGCCCGAGTTGGCGCGGGGCGAGCTGACGGTAATTGGTGCGACGACCAACGACGAGTACCGGCAGTATATTGAAAAGGATGAGGCCTTTAACCGCCGTTTCGACATTGTGCGGGTCGAAGAGCCTTCCCTCGTAGTAGCCGAGCGGATGTTGGAGCGCATCATGCCTATTTACGCGGCCCACCACGGGCTGGCACTGGGTGAAGGCACCATTGGCGAGGCCGTGCGCTTGGCCAAGCGCTACCTCAAAGACCGGCAGCTGCCCGACTCAGCGATCGACCTGGTAGACCGCACCATGGCCGCCATTCGAATGCTGGACGAGCAGGCCGTAGCTGGCCTCACGCAGTTGCAAACCGAGTTTGAAGCCCTCCTTGGGCGCCGTGAAGAACTAGGCGAAGCGGACTATCTGCGGGAGTTGCGTTGGTTCTTGTACCAGGTGCAAAACCAGGTAAGCCAACTCTGGCTCAACCAGCTCGAAAACGAGCAGCAGCCCGATAAGCTCGAAACCAGCCCCGAACTCGAAACCTACCTGCGTGAGCTGCTAACTGCCGTGCTAGGCCTGGCCGATACCAAGAAGGAAAGCGTAGAGAAACAAGATATTGCCGCCATTGTATCGGGCAAAACCGGCATTCCGCTGGGTAAGCTGCAAAGCAACGAGCGCGAAAAGCTACTGCGCATGCACCAGGTGCTTCAGCAGCGCGTGGTGGGCCAGGAAGGGGCGGTGCACGCGCTGTGCGCCGCCATTCTGGAGTCGCGCTCGGGCCTCACCAAAGCGGGGCAGCCCATTGGCTCGTTCTTCCTGCTCGGGCCCACTGGCACTGGCAAAACCGAGCTGGCCAAGGCGCTGGCCGACTTTCTTTTCAACGACGAGTCGTTCCTGATTCGCTTCGATATGTCGGAGTTCAAGGAAGAGCACTCGGCGGCCCTGCTCTACGGGGCACCTCCCGGCTACGTGGGCTATGAGGAGGGTGGCCTGCTAGTGAATAAGATTCGGGAGAAGCCGTATTCAGTGGTTTTGTTTGATGAGATTGAGAAAGCCCACCCCTCGGTGTTCGACATCTTCCTGCAAATTCTGGACGAAGGCCGCTTGCACGACCGCCTGGGCCGCGAGGGCGACTTCTCCAACGCGGTTATTTTATTCACCTCCAATATTGGGGCCGAGCAGGTCAGCCGCAGCTTTGCAGCCGGCCAAGTTCCTTCCTCGACCGACTTGCTCGAAACGATGAGCCGTCACTTCCGGCCCGAGTTTCTGGCCCGCCTTACCGAAATCGTACCCTTTGCACCCATCTCGGAGGAAAACGTGGGTCGGATCTTCGATATTCATCTGCGACCACTGGTAGAACAGCTGCGCCGCCAGGGTATTACGCTGGAGATCAGCCCCGAAGCACGGCAGCACCTAGCCCTATCGGGCTTTACGCCCAAGTATGGCGCACGGCCCATCACGGGCGTAATTCGCTCGCAACTGCGGCGCCCCATCTCGCGGCTCATTATTGGTGGTGAGGCCCAGTTGGGAACTACGCTTGTTATCAGCAAGCCCGCCGATGGCGAAGAACTGATCTGGACGACTACGCACGAGGCTACGGTACCCGGGCCATTGGCCGAAGCAGCCTTGCCTGCCGTTGCGCAGCTTGAGCCAAGCGCTTAGCTATTTCTTCCTCTACCGATCGCGGCCCTAGGCCATTATAGGTAGCAGGCACTAGCTACCCAGGGCACGACTACCGGGTTGGGCTTAAACAAATAGGCGCTACTGAGCCCTGGTGTGTACCAGAGCCCAGTAGCGCCTATTTGTTTAAGCCCGCGACATGCCCACCGGCAAGTAGGCGCCGGCCCAGCACTAGCTAGCAAATGGCCGTACCACTACTTCATATGGCAGATTTAAGGCCGACTGCCCGCTGAGTACCACTTGTAGCGCTTCGGCGGTGTGCTGCCACTCGGCGGCATTTAAGCGGCTGGTGGCGGCGGGGATCAGGTGCACCCGAATGCAACGCACGAAGCCTGCCGTGGGGGTAGCTCCCGTCTGAAAGCCTTTTTCGACGTGCACAGCGGCTAAGTGTTCGCCTAGCTCAGCCAGGCAAGCGACTTTGATGTCAGCCAGGGTCACGAGGCGATTACGAGCTAAAAGATTGCGGCGCAAAGCGTTGGTACGCTGCTCGGGGCGAAGGCGTTCGCGGCCGCCGCTAGCCGTGGTGAGTAGGCGAACATCGTCTACGTAGTGGCCATCCTGCACGCGCAGGGAGCTACCGGTAGGTAGGCGGTTGGCAGCCACCCCGTTGCTCGACCAGTATTCCAGGTACACACTGTCGCGCACTTCTTTGGGGCGTAGCAGCAGGTAGGGTGCGGGCTGCTCGGCAGCCCGCTGGCGGTCGAGGCGCTCTTCGAGGCGAGCCATGTTCTGGTCCAATTCGCGCAAAATACCGCCAATAAAGTCCGTTCCGGCGGCAGTAAAGGCCTGGCTTTCATCACGCATTAGTTCCAGCAGCTCACGCAGAGCTTCGCGGCTGGTGCGGGTATCGAAGCGGCCCACGCCGTGGGTACGCAAGGTGTACGTATCCGTGGCGCCCTCTGCCAGGTCGTGCAGGGTAGTGGAGCGGAAGCTCACGTTGCTCAGGCTGTACACGTCGCGCACGGCCAAAAAAGGCTCCTCGCTCATCAGTGGAAATAGATTTAGGGCCGGCTGCAAGCGATAGAGCACCTTATGCAGCCGCCGGTTGAGCACCGGAAAGCAATTAATTGCGCACGTGAGCTGCTGAAATGCCTCGGGCGGCAGCGCGTGCGCAAAGCGCACTTCCAGCCACACCAATGGCTGCGTGAGGGCCTGCAACTCGCCAGCCGATTTGTCGAAAGCAGCGGACAGCTCGACAGGGTACGGGCGGGGTACGTAGGCAGCCAGGGCGCCGGCCAGCCCCGAGATCCGCACGAACAGGGGCGCGTATAAAGCGCTGATTTGCTGCTCGACCCGCTGCAAAAAATTGTATTCTCTATCCAAGTCAAGAAGGGCGGCAGCGGTAGGGTCTGGGGCACTGAGGCCCTTGCTCGGCAGTAGCTCAGTCTCCCCGATCCGCCACCGCTCGCCCGGCAAAAAGGGCAGGTAATCCGCCCGATGCGGCTCATTGAGCCAATCGAAATAAAACGTTAATTCGTCAATCTGAGGGGTTTCGGCTGGCAGACTGAGGCCTATCCATAAGCGGCGAAACTCGCTGGGAGGAGGAGCCAGCGCGTGCGCCACCAGGCGCTTCTGCCCCGTGGTGCTTACCTGCCACACGGCCACGTCAGTAGCCAAGCACTGCACGGCGCCATTGACTAGGCGCGTAGCCTGCAACGGCGAAAAAAACAGCGGTGGGCCCGCCGCCTGCCGCCCCACCGTGGGCGGCTCGTACACGAATTGCGCATCTTCCGGCAACGTTACTTGAGGCTCACGGGCCCGAGCCTGGGCCACGGCGTGGGCAGGGCGGGGCAAGTCTATTACGTCAGGGTTGAGCAGGGCAGCCAGGCGCTCAATTAGCCGGGCCTGGGTACTATGCAGTTCTTGACCAATTTTCTCAAACTCCACCGCGCAGGCTTCCAACAGCAAGTTTACCAGTGGGTCAAAGGCATCGAGGTCAGATTCTGTGTAGCCCCACAGTTCGGCAGCCTGGCGCGTGAGGCGGCTTTTAATGCTGGCTTTGGTAAAACTGATATCGGGAGTAGTAGCAGGCGAAAGTGGGGATGGCGGCAGCACGGCAAGGGGAAAAAAGGTAACGTAGCCCAGCGGCAAATTACGGCGCTTAGTCGACCGACAATGGCGCTACAAACATACTGGCGTGAAACGTGAACGGCTCACGGGTGCGGTGCAACTCAGCCGTAACGGCTATCTCTAACCGGCGGCGAATGCGTTGGCTTACCCCTTTCAACTCAAAATCTATCACCGCTACTTGCGCCCGCACTTTCGTCAGGCGGGGCTCAAACTCACCGATGGCCTGCTCCACTGACTGCTGCACACGGTCTTTCCAACGCATGTTCGCCATGGCTTCAAAGTCCTGCTCCCATACCTGGCAGCCAAAGTCAGCGTCGTAGCGCGACTCCCCAAAATAAGAGGTCAGCAACAGGTAAATATGCTGGGCCACGGAATCTTGCATCGAACAGCGCGGCAGTTGTCGGCGCTCCAAGATACCTTCCAGGTCGAGTGGCAAGTGATAATAAGTAGCAGGCATGGGGTAACGCTAGGGTAAGTAGAAAGAGCCTGCCAAAGTACGCCCAGCCCTGGCACTTCGCTACTCAATAGGTGGCTGTGGCTAGCCGCGCTTCTAGCTTAGGGCCATTGCACCAAACGCATAGTTAGCGTTTTCTGGTTGAGCTTAGAATAATCAGGTGTCACTTTCTAGCTTGCAGGGCCACTTTTTGGATTAGAATTCTTCAAAATCATTTGTGAATTGACCCAGTAGTTACCTTGATGCTTTTGCAATCCACTTCGTTAAGATTGTGCTAATAATCAATACTATATGGTTATTAGCTCAACCGCAGAAACGTTAACTACGTGTTTGGTGCAATGGCCCTACTTCTAGCTACCTCCACTGAGACACAAGTCAAAAAGAACGTATCTTGGGCAGCTTTTACCGGTCATCTTATTGGGTATTGGGCAGTAAGCGCTGCCCAAATTACCGCCGGGGGCCAGCCAATTATTTTCTGTCTTAACGATTTTGCGTTATGGTCTCTTTTTCTGCTACACTGGAAATTAATAAGCTGGAGTATGTGGTGGTACGCTGTACGTATAACTTCACGCAGGCTATCGGAGCCCGCGGCCGGGTCAACGAGCGCGTGCGCCACGGCCTGTTAGAGGTGACGCTCAATGTGCCCGACGGCGCTCATGGCAACCTACTGCTACTGTGGGCCTCTACTCCTCACTACCCGCTCGATGGCCACGTTTCCTTTCACGATGACAGTCCGTTTTCGGCCCGCGAAACCGTATCCTTTAAAGGCGGCGAGTGCGTGAGCTACCAGGAGACATTCGAGGTTGGATCTGAAGTTTTGGGGTCGTACCATTGCTCACTCATCATCGCCGCTCCCAAACTGGAGCTGGCGACGGGCAGCCCGCTAACTAGTAGCTCTTTGTCGACTGGCTCCACGGCCTCGCTGGCTAGTGCCGAGCAAACATACACTACTGCGCAACAGGCTAAGGCTAGCGCAACGCAGGTTAATGAGGCTAATTCTGCTAAAAAGCGCAAGCGAGACGATTCTTCTGATTCGGAGCAAGTACCGTTAGCACCTGCCCAATCTCAGCCTAGCCAGGATAATATCGCTAATTCAAAGCGCAAGCGAGACGATTCCTCTGATTCGGGGCAAGCCAAGAAGCGCTCGAATTAGCTTATTAGCGGCACTCGCAACTTTTGCGTCGCTAATCTGAAAAGCCACTATTTGGTAGTGTTTATGGGGCTCCGAGCTCACCAGGAGCGATAGCCCTTATACGTCCACCTCAGCCCCAACGCAACTTGGGGAAATGGCGACCATAAGATTCAGATTGATTAGTAGGGCATTACCTGCGGCTAAGTAACGGGGGTTAAAATCATCAGCTATGCTCCAGCAGCTAGGGTGTGAGTGCAACGAGAGGCAAGCATCTTTTAGCCAAAGCAATACCTTGAATAACCAGTCTATGGACCAGCTTAGGCTAAGCCGTGCAGAAGAAGATAGTAGGAGTGCCACGCGCGACTAGGGAACCTTGGTGGAGAAACAGTGCCTGCCCACTACGTAGCTCTAATCAAGAAACCCAGTTAAAACGCTATGAACCCGGCCGTTTATCCTTCTGCCATCTATAAAGCACTGTACACCAACGAAGCAGGTGAAGTTGTTGGGCTAGATGAAGTCCAGTTACTCGACCCAATTCCAGCGAACCGCATTCCGGAGCTGCTACTGCTACTTGCAAGCGACGATCTTTACCAAGCTTACCAGGCTGGCTTAGTGCTAGCTGCCTGGGGTGTAATAGCGGGCGTAGATTACCTGCGGCACTTGGTAGCCATTCGCGTCGATAAGATGGCCGAACTAGAACCGCACCGCCTGAGCGGCGAAGACAATGTGTACGATGTGATAGCCGAATCCCTCGGCGTAGCTGTACTTTCTGAGTATGATGAGCGCCAAGTGGCCGATATCCTACAAAGCCTTTTAGCCTTATATGGCGACTGCTACTTTGAAAGTAAGCTCAAACGTACGCTGCTGCGCTTAAACCTACCCGAACTGCTACCAGCTATTGAACAGGCGGTGACGCTGGCGGTGGAGCACGGGCGCTATTACCAAGCGAGCCAGCTGCTGCCCGTACTAGCCAAGTATGACAAAGCCTATGCTCTCAGCCAAGTAAGTTTATTTGAGGGCTTAGTGGCGCAGGATGAACGCATTACGTACAACTTGACTGAAATGCAGGAGTATGCCTAAAGTAATTCTCAGGTCAGTGTATAGCCAGAAAGTAGCGCGGGCTTTCAGTCCGCGAGTAGAGCGACCTACTTACTCGCGGACTAAAAGCCCGCGCTACTCTACAGCGACCGGAGAATTACTTTAAGTTGTACTTGGCAGGCGATTACCAGTACCCCTGCCTTTAGATGCCAGCAGTAGTAAAGCCTAATATGGGTGTGGCCTCGCCCTCACCCAGCCGAAACTCAGGCTCGGCGGCAGCCATCTCGTAGCGAACAACTACATCGGTTTCGAAGGCCACGAAGTATTCGCAGAGCAGGGCTAAAGCCTTGGCCGGCCACTCACCAGCCAGATAAGTCTCTAACTCGGCTACGGACAAGCCCAACAAGCTGACTTCAAGAGCAGGCAATACCTCCTGGTAATCGCCACCCAGCACTAGGTCGCGGCCCAGCGCCAGGCGGCCCAGCGTGCTGCCCGTAGCAGTGACCGCACTAAGGTCAGGCAGGGCGTGGCGCAACGGGGTCACTACCCGCAAGTGCACTTGCCGACCTAGCACGTTCTCAAAACAGCGACGGATGCGGGGCAAATCGCCGACGATATTACAAGCGAGCGGTAGCAGGTAAAGCAAGTTGGTGAGTGCGGTGGGTGGTAGGCCCATCTCAGCTAGCCCCCAGAAGTGGGCCAGCGCTTCGTTGTACCACCGCGCGGAGAGGCTCGTGAAGAACCGTTGTTCTTCTTGCTCAATGCGCACGCGGCAGCGAAAGAACTCTTGCTCGAAGGGCAGAAAAAAACGCCGGGTAGCCTTTTCCTTGCGCCGTTGGGCACGGCTGTCCTCTACCATTGCCTGGATGCCAGACAGACGGTTGGAGGTGTTACCAGGCCGGTGAAACACCTGCTGCGGCAGCGCATCGTAGAGACCTTCCCGGTGCACCTCCAACACGGTGCGCACCACAGATCGGTGGCCACGTTCAAATGGCTCTTCGGAAACCCCACCCAAGTCGCGGCGGTAGCGACGCGCAAACAAACTCACCGGCCGCACCAAAAAATCGTCGAAGACATAGCCTACTGTCAGCAGTTCAGCTAAGATTACTTCGATGCGCAAGTCGAAGGGCTGGCGCCGCAGCTGGATTAATAGTTCTTGCACGGAGGCAGAAGGCAATGACATAGCTTGTTAGTAAATCGGCCCTAATTGCGGCCGGCAAGTTACTACCAGCGCTGGCTTGACCGAAACTACCTTGGCCTACGCCGGCCAGGCACTCTTAGGTTAGCAACAATGAAACCGACTTTAGTTTGGCTCTGAGCCCAGATTACCCGTACCTTGGCAGAGTCAGCCACCTGGCTCTGGGCGCACGTAGCCGGAGCCTCCTTGCTTGCCTCATGCTTCCAAACCCTACTTCCCAGGCCAGCTCGGCCGCTACCAGCACCCTCTCCAACTTAAGCTCACGGGTGAAGAGCAGTAAAATATTTATCAGCCTCCTGCTCTACGTGCTGGGCACAGGGCTAGGGTTTGGGTTGCTAGGGCTAGTGGCAGTGCGCAGCCTCTGGAGCTATCCGCTCACGTTTGGGTTGCTACAGGGGGCCCTGCTACTGCTGGGCTGGCTCTACGCGGCGCGACTACCGCACTGGCTACCCTGGCTCGCCGCCGATAGCCGCTGGCAGCAGGCCTTAGCGCTAGTAGCTACCACCGTACTGGGTGGGGGCGCCATCTGGGCACTACGCTGGGTGCCGTGGGCTCACGACCACCTGCCGCCTATGGGCTTCGTTATGGCCGTAATTCCATTTTTGCTGCCATTTTTCTTCTGGCAGTCTTATCAGGCCTGGCTAGCCATTCCGCACCAGCAGTACAAGCTTTGGTATTACAACCCGCTAACTCCGAGCCCTGATTTCTCGCGCATGGACCTTAACCACTTTATGGTGGTGCATTTTTGGATGACGCGCCGCCTTGGGGAGTCGCTCTACCACGATTTTTCATCGAAGGCACCTTACCAGATGCGGTTTAGCGATCTGTTTGCCATCTTTATGACTGATTATAATAAGCTCAAGCCTGACCAGGCCTTACAATTTGTGGACGACCAAGGCCACTCTTTTGGCTGGTTGTTTTATGCCAAACAGGCGTGGTGGCGCCGCCGGCGCTATTATGATCCCGACCGCACGTTTCAAGATAACTTCCTGCGGCAGGGCAGCATTATCGTGGCCCAGCGGGTACCCGCACCCAACCCCGCCAGCTAGCTCCTTAGCTCCCAACAGGCTTTTCTCTTCCTACCTTTCGCCTCTTCTTTGCGGCTATGCTTCCAGACCTTACGCACTACCCCGTGAATTGGGTCGACGGGATGAAAATCTCCCGCCGCCACTTCACTGAAACCGACCAGTTTGTTACCGACCACCTGCGCGATGTTACGGCCCTGCTGCTACGGCCCGACCTGTATGGGCTGCTGCCCGCCACCAATGCTTTAGACAGCCCCGCTGCCCTAGAGCTGCTGCTGAGCGTCGATGCCCAAAATGAGGTGCAAGCTCGCCTCACGCGGTGCCAGGCCATCACGGCAGGTGGGGCGCGCATTGATATTACGCCCAGCAGTGCTCCCCTTACCCTGCGTACTAGCTTGGCGCAACTCCTAGCTACCTCTGGCCTGACGGCCATGGAGGGACTGCGCTTCAGCGTATTGCTCACCGTGAACCCGTTTGAGCGAGTACCAACCGGCGTGCCGGTGCCCGACGAGGTTCCTCCCCGCCACCCCTACACCCGCCCGGCCTACGTCCTGAGCGTAGTGCCGCTGACGCAGCTGGGTAGCCAAGCCAGTGCAGCGTTTGCGCTAGTGGTAGGCGAGCTGCTGTATACTGAAGGGGCGCTACGACCCGTAACGCAGTACATTCCGCCCAGCACGGCGCTAGCCAGCCATCCGGCCTTATTGCAAGCGCTGCACCAGCTTGATTTTCAGCTAACGGAGTTAGAGACGGACGCTTTTAAAATTATTCATAAAGTGAAGCTGCGCTCCGACAAGCGTAGCCCGCTGGCCGACTTGGTACGTGACTTGGCCGAACGCACTGTCTTTGCCTTAGCCCAGCAGCTGACTACGCTACGCCTACTAGCCTCTTCTCACCCTCCGAGCTACTTGCTCGACGCGCTGCTGCGAGTAGCTAAGCAACTCAAAACCTCGCTCGATATGCTCACGGAAGCCGAGCGCGAAGAGATGCTTAAGTATTTCGAACAGTGGTCGGAAACGCCGCCAGCGGTGCTGCTGGGAGCCTTGCAGGAAACGGTGACGCTGACCTACGACCACCACCGGGTGCACGAGCACTTGCAGCAGCAGCAACAGCTCTGGCAGTTGCTGGGCCGTATTTTTCGGCAGCTTAGCCAGCTCGAATACATTGGTAAGAACCGCGAGGGCTGGCAGTCCTTCATCAATGAGAACCCGGTGGCCGACCGTCCTACCATTACGCTGGTACCTGAGCCTACTACTCCCGGCGGCGGGTTGCGCTGGAGCCCGATTTAATTTTATTGTTCTGCCGCTGCTAGTTTATTGCCCACATGACACCCCTGAACAAACCCGAACGACGCACCCGACTCTGGCAATTTTCGCTGCTTTACTTGTTGGCGCTGCTCGTGCCGCTGGGCGCGTCGTACTACCTGTTTTCCAACAATAGCTTGGCCGATGAGAACGCCCGCCTCAAGCGCGAGCTCGACCGTACCCACCAGGAGCAAACGCAGCTAGTGGCCCAATTTGATACGCTTACTAAACACTTGCAGCGGATCGACGCGGTAGACCAACGCCTGCGAGAGGAAAAAAATGACCTCGTGCTGGGCCGCTTAGCCACCAACAACCAGGATTATCTTAATAATATTGCGGTGAGCTTAAGCCAGCTGCGTCTCGACTCGGCCCAGATGCAGATTCCAGCCCACCGCCTATTAGTGCGCGATGAGATTCGCGATTTTGACTTATTTCGCTCGAACCGCAGCACCATCGACGCCCTGCGCCAAGAGCTAGCCAAGCGCGGTGCCGATGCGCAGGGCAATGCGCACGTGGCCGAAGAACTAGCCCAAGCCAAGCAGCAGATTATTATGCTGCAAGCCAGCATGAGCCGGCCCGCGCCGGTGGCATCGGCTGGTGGCGGTGGCGGTGGTGGCGCGCGCCCCGATTCGGGAGCTAAGCTGCAGATTGCGCTCTTGCAAGACCAAGTGGCCTTTGCCAATGCCGACTGCATCCGTCAGCGCGCTCTGGAGCGGAAGTCGCGGAAAGAGCGCAAGCAACTATTGGAGCAGTCGCGTACGGCATTTATTAAAATCTTGCAAGACCCCGCCACCGACGACCTAAAGCAAAGCATTGAGAAAACCTTGGAACCCATTAACGTAGAGCTGGGCCGGCCGCCGCGCTTTTTTGGGTTATTTTGAGCGGTAAGTAACTGCCAGGCTGTTACTTTGCAACGCATAGACACAGTAGTGGCTGCCTAAAGCGGCTTTCCTTTTTCTTACTTAAATTTACAGCTATGTCATTCAAAGCTACAATAACTGTGTTTGGGGAGATCCCCTTCAACGTAAGACGGTTCAAATGGGAAGTCAGCCAAAACACGGATGTTATCAACCGGCCCGATGCCTATGTGCAGGGTGGCCAACTAGAGGTTGAACTGGATTCGAGGCCCAGCGATGTGGTGCAAGTTTGGGCTCTGGATGACACAAAAAAGTTGGATGTCACCCTCAAAGTATATAAGGGAGATGATTCTAACTCCGTGCGCAAACTTATCGAGTTTAAGGACGCCTATTGCGTGGGGCTTAACAAGGAGTTTGATTGCACAGGAAACAAGACTAGTATGATAATGACCCTTAAATTATCAGCCGATAAACTAATTTACGGGGAAATGATCATTAACAACGAATGGCCGGCCTAAAGAGCCTCCTGTGTGCTGCCGGGCCAGGGCTTACGCATCAAACGCAGAGGCGTCAGAAACGCAGCTTTTACGGGCGCAGGTTAGGAGTTGGGTCCTATACTCCTCATTCCAGCCCGCGTTTCGTCGCCGTGCCCGGAGGCTTCCCGGCTGGTATCGTCTCTGCTGCAACAGGTTGAAGGCTAGCTTGCGCAAGACGGCGAAGCTGCGTGTGGCGACCCGGTCGCGACTGCGCGCGTGGTCCTCCCAAAACACAACATCGAACACCCAGTGCAAGCTGTTTTCAATCGCCCAGTAGCGGCGGATGGCCTCGATAAGCACCGTTGGGGCATCTGAACAGCTGGTCAGACAGTAATGAATCTCGGCGTGAGTACCCGGTTGGTGCTGCACGTGGCGAATCGTCTCGATGGCGATACTGGCCCGCAAACCAGGGCAGTCACGTAGGGCCACTAGCTCGTCGCACAACGGCAGCACCCAGACGCGCCCGGCGCTCATGCCGGCAGTCAAAGGCGTCATAATCGGGCGGTTAGGTAACCCCACGGTCAAAACAAGCAGCTTTACAGTGGGCCACCACGGCGCGGTGGCCTTTACGCTGGTTGCCTTTCAGGGCCAGGATATAATCCGCCTGGCTGGGCTAGCAGTTGCCGGTCGATGGCGTGCTGGCAGCCTAAGGCATCCAGCGTGACAATCGTGTTAGTCAAGCACAGGCTCCTAAATAAGAGTGGGATAGCTGTCAGCTCTTGTCCTTTCCTTGCCACGGCTACTTGCTCCAAACTCAACCCCTGCTGCGTAGCGAAGGCACTGACCATGTGCGACGGGGCTTGTGCCCGCCCGTGGTCAAAGGAACGGCGGATGGTTTTGCCATCGACGGCCACCACCTCGCGCGGCAACGGTGGGGCGGTGTTGGCCATCCCCTGGCGGAAATACTGTTCCAGGCCCTGCGCGTCTACTAGCGAGAACACGCGCCGAAACGTGTCATGTGAGGGAATACCGTGCGGCAGGCCCATAAAAGTAGCTAACCAGCTGTGTTTCATTCGCCCATAGTCGGCGATATCTACCTGCGTCTCGGCCCCGGCTACCACGGCACAAACCGCGATAACAAGTAGGTTGAGTAAGGGATGCCGAATGCGGCCGACACAACGTGGGTCAGGAAGGGTGGCGAAAGCAGCAACTAGGTGGCTGAGCATAAAGACCTTGGCAATGCCTAAAAAGGCAAAGGTCAGCCCCTAGCATACTAACTACGGTTTGATGCGTAAGCCCTGCTGTTTTTGCTTGATGGCAATTTCATACCCTCAACCACGGGCAGGCTAGTGTAGTGCGCCAGGATGCTTTTCAACTGCACCTGAACCAAAGACGGTGGGATGTTCATTTTAAATAGCAATTAAATTTCTTCAAGATAGACTTCTTTGATGATGGGGTCGTCCTCAGTAAATCTGGGACGATCACTTTTGCCAGTTACTCGGAATTTTGTCCTAGACTTGAATAGCACTTCCGCCTCGTCCGACACCATTTCGGCGAGTTGCACGCCGGTTCTTGACGTTATCCTCAATACGTAGCCATTTTGAAGCTGCATAAAAGCGTCGGCTACGTATTCCTCCGTGCTGGAGGAGACAAAGTTTTGGTATTCGATGACGTCGCCCACCCGCGCATCGGCAAAGCGTTGAATTTCGGATTCACCGATGCCCCTCATCGTTGAGCCCTGGAATTTGGGCAATTTTTCCAACGCCCCGTTGAGTATTCTTTCTTGTGTCCTGAAAAACTCGGTCATGGGAGCTTGTCCGCGCAGGGCTAAATTAAACTCTTTGTACCCTGGCGCTGTGGTGTAGTAAGTAATAACGGCCTGCTCCCACACCGAAATGAGGTCTTTGTGCATCCTGGAAATTTCGCCACTTTTAAAATACCAGAGAATGCTAAGTAGGTCCTTGTTTTCAAACAGTTTCTCAAGGTCAAGGTCTCCAAATAGTTGCTCATAGTCAGAATCTTCAAGCAGTTTCTGAATGTCAGGGTCTTCCAACAGTTGCTCAAGGCTTTCGTCTGCCTCTTCGGGATCGTCTGTTTCTTCGTCTTCGTGTGCCTCTTCGGGATCGAGAACCATATCGGAATCGGAATCGAGATCCATCGGCGATGGGTCTGAACTGCTCAATGCCGTTGCCCCCGCCCCCCCATAACTGTGCCCGGCCGGGGCTACGAACGCACCGGCCGGGCCGCCGGGCGCGAGCGTCCAGCC
>CAZERY010000008.1:0-43003 GCA_964514915.1 uncultured Hymenobacter sp. | reverse complement strand
TCACTTCCGAATCGGTTTCGGAAGGCCACCCCGATAAAGTTGCCGACCAGATTTCTGATGCTATTCTCGATGATTTCCTGCGCCAAGACCCGGCAGCTAAAGTCGCCTGCGAGACGATGGTAACTACTGGCCTGGTAGTTATTGCGGGCGAAGTAAAATCGTCGGCCTACGTCGACGTGCAGACGGTAGCCCGCGATGTTATTCGCCGTATTGGCTACACCAAAGCCGAATATAAGTTTGAAGCAGAAAGCTGTGGCATTTTATCGGCTCTACACGAGCAGTCGCCCGACATCAACCAAGGCGTAGTGCGCCAGGCCCCTGAAGAGCAAGGCGCTGGCGACCAAGGCATGATGTTTGGCTATGCCACTAGCGAAACCAGCAATTACATGCCACTAGCGCTCGACCTGTCGCACAGCCTGCTACAGGAGCTAGCCGCTATTCGGAAGGAAGGACAAGTGATGACCTACCTGCGCCCCGATGCCAAAAGCCAGGTGACCATCCGCTACTCCGACGACCACCGCCCGGAGGCGATCAACACCATTGTCATCAGTACTCAGCACGATGAGTTTGATGAATCTGAGGAGATAATGCTTAAGCGAATTTCGGATGATGTGAAGACCATCTTAATTCCGCGCGTTAAGGCCGGCTTGAGCTTAGACATCCAGACCTTATTTGGCGACGAGATCGTGTACCACATTAACCCCACAGGGAAATTTGTAATTGGTGGACCACATGGCGACTCGGGCCTTACGGGTCGTAAGATTATCGTAGATACCTATGGCGGCAAGGGTGCCCACGGTGGTGGCGCCTTCTCGGGCAAAGATTCGAGTAAAGTTGACCGGTCAGCGGCCTACGCTGTCCGTCACATTGCCAAAAACCTAGTGGCAGCCGGCGTAGCTGACCAAGTATTAGTGCAAGTTGCTTACGCTATTGGCATAGCCAAACCAGTAGGGCTGTACGTAACTACCTACGGCACTACCAGGGCTCAAAATAGCACTGGCCAGCTACTTACGGATGGCGAGATTGCTAATAAGGTGAACGAGCTGTTCGACTTGCGGCCCTACGCCATCGTGGAGCGCTTTGGCCTGCGCAATCCCATTTTTGGTCAGACCGCTGCCTATGGTCATATGGGCCGCCAGCCCGGCACCGTCAAGGTAAAAATGAAGGATGGCGAAGAAAAAACTTTCGAAACCTTTACTTGGGAAAAACTAGACTACGTCGACCGTATTAAAACGGCATTCAACCTGTAGCTTTTCATTTTCAACCTAAAAAAGCCCTGACTGCGCGTGCAGTCTTGTCCTTACCCAAAACTCTAGAAAGCGCTGGCCGATAGGTCGGCGCTTTTTTTGGGCACTAGTCGTCAAGTAGTTGCGCCGCTAGCTGGACGCCTTCCACGAGCAGGCGCAGGCTGCGACGGCCGAGCCAGAAGGTTTGCCAGCCGGGTGGGCCGTCGCCTTTGCGCCCCAGGTGCCCGCCCAGCCCGGCTAGGGCCAGGTAGCCGGCGCGCACCGTGTCCAGGGGGCGGCGACTCTGGTGGCGCAGCACCCGCAACTCTGTGGCTGTCAGGCCCGCCGCCTCAGCCGGCAAGTCTGGTTCTAGCCGGCTTTTCTCGCGCAGGTCCACTAGGGCCAGGGCTACCACGCTGAGCCGGGCCACGGCCGCGAAGAGCCGGGCGGCCGTTTGCAACTGTAGTTTTTCGGCCCCCAGCCCCATTTTCAGAGCTTTGTGAAAGTCCTCGATGAGCCAGCGGCTGGTGTACTGGCGCACGCAGCTCAAAGCCTGGGCGAAGTCGGCTACCGGCTGGTCGCAGAGCAGCAACCACTCCAAGCCGGGGGCTGCCCCTGGGCCCGTTTCCTCCCAGACCCGCACCACGCTGACCGGCACCGGCTCCCCCTTGCCCGTGGCCCTGCCCGGCCGCTGCGGAGCCCGCAAGGCCCCTGGGGCACTGAAACTTACCTGCAATACCACCTCGCGGGCCGGCTGCCGTGGCAGCCCCCGCAACGCCAGGGTAAACGTGCCCGCACGGGGCTGGGCGCGGGCCACCTCGAAGAGGCGGCCCGCCGGCGTTTTAGCTGGCCCCACCACCAGGGCCCGGTCCTGGGCCGCGCGCACCACAAACCCCAGGCCCTGCGCCTGGCACTGCTGCAAATGCTCGTAAATATCGGCCCCGCGGTCGGCTACCACCACTCAGCGCGTGCCCGCCGACGGGCGCCCAACTGCCCGCAGGCTCTGGGGCCACAACGCCGATTAGCAGGGCCGGCCCTGACGCGGGCGTGAGCCCCCGTGGGGGTGCGCTTTTTCGGCTTCGGGCACGGGCTGGCGCACGTGAAACTGTTGGTCGAGCAGACCCAGCAGCGGCAGGGCCGGCCGTTTGGCGGCCGGATCGGGGTCGGTGGCCGGCCAGACGGCGGCCACCAGCGAGTGCAGCAGTACGCCCTGGCTCGTGGCCTTGCCCGGCCCCACGGGCCCCAGGCCCGCGCGGCGGCTTCGGGCCAGCTGAGTTCCGTGGTGTCCTCAACCAGCAGGAAGGTGCCGGGGGCCTGTAGCTACTGGCTAACCAGCTGGCGGTGCGGCGCTTGCAGCGCATCTGGCGTGGTCTGTGCGTGCCCCAGCAACTGGTAGGCGGCCTTGCTGGCGTAGGCCTGCCCCTGGCTCAGACTGGGAATACTGGCTCCCGGCTGCCGTGCCCAGCCCGCTGCCAGCGTCACCACTCGTCGACTGCGGCGCACATCACCCAGGGCCACTCCCCCCAAATGCGTTTGCGCCCACTGTTGCGCCGCGCCAAACTGCGTCGAAATACTCATGCCCGAAAGCTACCACTAGCACCCAAAACTCGAAAAGCGCCGACCTGCCGGCCAGCGCTTTTCGAGTTTTGGGTAAGGACAAGACTGCGCGTGCAGTCAGGGCTTTTTTGCGAGCTAAAGCGAATGTTTTACCTCAATAATACTTAGTGGTGAGCCACGTTCTTCTCTTTATACTTGGTTATCTGGCGCTTCAGCGCTTCCACTGCTGCATCGGTAGCAGCTTCAAAAGAAGTAGCATCTTCCTGGCTGAACAATGTACTGCCGGGAACCATCAGCTTGATTTCTACCGTCTTATTAGCTACGCCGTCTTTATTATTAAGGCGCAGAATAACTTCACCATCGGTTACACGGTCGTAAAAATGCTCTAGCTTGTTGAGACGTTGCTGAATAAAATCGAGCAGGGATTTATCGGCATCGAAATGAACCGATTGCATTTGCACTTTCATGGGCAAAGAAGGTTGAGTGGAAAAACGAACTCCTTACGCTCGGGGATGAGCTTGTTCAAATACGGATTTCAGGCGGTCAACGGACAAATGCGTGTACACTTGCGTAGCTGCTAAGCTAGCGTGACCCAGCAATTCCTTAATAGAGTTGAGGTCCGCCCCTTTCCCTAATAAATGGGTAGCAAACGCATGGCGGAGCGCGTGCGGATGCTGGTGCGCCGCTGAGGTTGATATTTGGCTTAGGTACCGTTTCACTGTGCGATAAACTAACTTTTCGTAGAGCGGCTCGCCTTTATCAGTACGCAACAACGGTGTATTAGCCACGGCCAGCCCAAACTCGGCTGTGCGGGCAGCCCGGTACTTCTCCAGTACGAGCACCAGAGAAGGGTTCAAGGGTACTATGCGCTGCTTATTGCCTTTGCCTGTTACGCGCACTGTACGAGCGCTGATGTCCAGATCATTATCGGTAATACCCATTAATTCAGAAAGTCGGATACCAGTTCCGTAGAGGGTTTCAAGAACCAATTGGTCGCGCACCCCGGAAAAGCTAGCTTCAAATTCGAAGGAATTGAGCAACCGGTTCAATGATTCTTCAGGCACGAACTCAGGCAGTTTTTTGGCCATTTTTGGAGCCTTGATGCGCAGCATAGGATTTGTATCGATGCGATGCTCCCGTAGTAAAAACTTATAAAAGGAGCGCAAGCAGGCCACCTTCCGATTTACCGTACGAGGGTCAAGCTCTTGATTCATGAGCGTCACTATCCAGCCCCGGATGAGCGGATGCGTTGCCTGAGCAGGTACATCTAGCTCGCACTCGGTTTGTAAATAAGTAGCAAACTGCGTTAAGTCAGTCTGATACGACGTAACTGTGTGCACACTAAAGCGCTTTTCATACCTTAAAAAATCAAGAAACTCATCCATACTATTCGCACGACAAAAGGCATAGTTAGCGCCTTGTACACAAGGTAGCAAGCTTTTTCCCGCTTATTCTGCCTGGGTACTCCTAACGCGAAAAGCCCACTCTATTGCTAATAGCAACGGAGTGGGCTTTTCAAAGCCAGCAAAACGGGCAGCTTAATTAGCTATTCGTTTTCGGTACCGTAGGTAGCAAGCTTATAAACAGCTTTTTGCTTCAGCTTACGCTTGGTGATGCTGGGCTTCTGGAAGAACGTGCGACGACGCAGCTCTTTCAGAACGCCAGTGCGCTCGAATTTCTTCTTGAAGCGCTTCAGCGCACGGTCAACGGTTTCGTTGTCTTTGATTTGAACGATAATCATATCGAGGGATGAGGAGTCTTTTCAGGGCAAACGGGCCGCAAAGATACTCATGGATAATGCGTATTCAAACTGCTAATCCGAATTTTGTAGCTGATTCACAGCGAAGCATCTACGCCCATAGCTCAAGACAGCTACAAAACGTGTAAAATTTTCGCGTCACGTTCCCTTCTTACCTGAGCAAAGTACGCGCAATAACCAACTTCTGAATTTCGCTGGTTCCTTCGCCAATAGTGCACAACTTGGCGTCACGGTAATATTTCTCAGCTGGATAGTCTTTAGTATAGCCATAGCCACCAAAGATTTGCACTCCTTCGTTGGCTGTACGTACGGCTACTTCTGAAGCATATAGCTTCGCCATTGCCGACTCAAGGCTTACATTTTCTCCACGGTCCTTTAATTCAGCCGCACGATAGGTAAGTAGACTAGCGGCCTCGATTTCGGTAGCCATATCGGCTAGCTTAAATGCGATACCCTGAAAATTGCTAATGGGCTGGTTGAACTGCTGGCGCTCTTTACTATATCGTAAAGCGGCCTCATAAGCACCTTGCGCAATGCCCAAGCTCAGGGCCGCAATACTAATGCGCCCGCCATCGAGCACCTTTAGCGACTGCACAAACCCTTCGCCTACCTTACCAATCACATTGCTAACCGGCACGTGGCAATCCGTAAAAATCATCTCGGTGGTTTCGGAAGCTCGCATTCCGAGTTTGTCTTCTTTGCGCCCACCGGCAAAGCCTGGCGTATTCCTTTCCACAATAAAGGCCGTCATGCCGTGTGAATCACCGACTTCCCCAGTACGAGCGATTACCACCGCAATGTCGCCGCTTTTGCCGTGCGTAATAAAATTCTTAGTCCCGTTCAACACGTAAAATTCATTACTGGAGTCAAGTACTGCCGTAGTACGCATATTACCCGCATCCGAACCTGTGTTTGGCTCTGTCAGTCCCCAAGCTCCTAGCCACTCGCCAGAGGCTAGCCGAGGTAAGTATCGGTGTTTCTGCTGCTCCGAGGCATGCTGGAGAATGTGCCCTGTACAAAGAGAGTTGTGCGCAGCCATGCTTAAGCCAATGCTACCATCAATTTTGGCCAGCTCTACAATAGCGGTTACGTATTCTTGGTAGCCAAAGCCAGCGCCGCCATACTCTTGCGGCACAAGCACCCCAAGCAGGCCAAGCTCGCCCAGCAAACGAAAGGTACCGCGTGGAAACTCTTGTGTCTCATCCCAACGCATCATATGAGGCTTGATATGCTGGATACCAAAATCGCGTACCATTTGCGCAATCATGGCTTGGTTTTCGGTTGCTATGGTAGCTTCCATGAAAATGAGGTTGGGTGGAAAGGAAGAGTGGAACCAGCCAAACTGACCAGTTATAACCCGTCAAAAGTACGATTCTGAAACACTTGAATCTAGGGGCAGCCTATAGCCAGCCGGCTCGATTTTTGAAAGCGCGCTGTAAATAGGCTACTTTTGAAATATTTTCTGTTTTGCGCAGGCTGCTGCGGCTACTTTTCTAGCCCAGCTTTCATTACTGAATTTACTCTTCCTCTTGATTCCTTCTGCTATTTTTCCGTTTCTCCGGCTGCGACAGCTACTTCTCTTGGCCGTTCTGGTTCCGTGCCTGTTATCATCATGTGCAACAGGCAAGTATTATCGGCAGCGTACAATGTTCCAACTCACTACCGGGAAGGACGGAATTGTTGATACAGTAAAGCTTAGGCGTGCTGTTAATCGTACAGCTCGCAATTATCTCATCCAACCTAATGATTACTTAAGTATCCAGGTTTACACCAACAAGGGAGAGCGGCTAATAGACCCAAACGGCGAATTGAAGTTTGGCTTACCTAGCACTGGCAGCACCACTACTCCTACTCCTACGCCTACTACTGGCAGAGGAGCTAGCGTGGGGAGAAGTGCTACAGAGTATCTCGTACAAGCTGATGGTACTGTCCGTTTACCTTTAGTAAATCGTGTCTTAGTAAAGGGATTGAGTCTAATTCAGGCTGATAGCGTACTGCAGCAAAAATATAATGAGTACTACAAGGAGTCGTTTGTAAAAACTGCCGTTTCAAACAACCGCGTTATCATTTTAGGTGCTTCTGGTGGCCAAGTCATTAGCCTTAATAACGACAATATGAATTTGCTAGAAGTCCTAGCTTTAGCAGGAGGAGTAGATGGAGCTACTGGTAATAGCACATTTTCTCAATATGGAGGACGTGTAAACAATATTCGCATAATTCGCGGGGATTTAAAGAATCCACAAATACAATTTATTGACTTAAGCACTATTGAGGGTATGCGACGCGGAAATTTACAGATAGAGCCCAACGATATTATTTATGTACAGCCTGTGAGAAGACCATTTATAGAAGGTGTAGCAGCAACAGCTCCATTTATCAGTATTCTTAGCACATTGCTAGGTACAGTGAGTGTTATTTTCGCCATTCGAGCATATAGCCGCTAAAGCTCACAATAGAATTAATTACATCAGTTCATAAGTCAACTATTAACTATGGCATCTAGTGAGAATGCAGAGCTTGAAGAGCTGATTCAGAGAGCCACTAATAATATCGAAGGGCAGACATTAGGTGGAGGAGCTACGATACCTGAACAAAATACATCTGAACAAGAAGAAGGTTTAGACTTATCTACTCTTGCGGTAATATCTCGGCGTAGCTTACCATGGGTGATTTTATTACTAATACTAAGCTTAACTAGTTCTTGGCTCTACCTACGATATACTAAGCCCATTTATAAAGCTTCTTCCCTATTGAAAATAGATGAACGTAGCGATGCAAATACATTAGGACTTGGAGCCTTAGGTGTAGACAAAAATCGCTCTACCATACAGCTAGCTGGAGAAGTAGAGCTGATTAAATCAGATTTAACCTATAAAAGAGTCAAGCAGAACATTTCTTTAGATGTTAATTATTATACACAAGGCACTGTACTAGAGAATGAGCTATTTAGCACGTCTCCTTTTAAGGTAGAATACGTTATAAGCGACCAAATTTATTACAATCGGAAGTTTGATGTAGAATACTTAAACGCTGACCACTATAGATTAAAAGTAGTAGTCGCAGATCAGGTGTTGGGCGGTATTTTTGCTTTATCTCAATGGGTAAAGTTGCCTGGCATTCAGCTGCGTTTGCTACCAACCGCTAGTAGTAATGCTGGCATTGCTGAAGCTACTTTTCACTTCACTATTCAGGACGACAATACTATCACCAATTATTTAAATAAGAATTTATCCGTTGAAGTTATCAACCCGAATGCCAATACAATACAAATTTCTTTTGTCGACTACAACCGGCTAAAAGCACAGCGCTTAGTTAACAGCCTGGATTCAGTATACCTAGCCGCTAAGCTAGAGCGGAAGCAAGAATCTACTGCCAAAGCTTTAGCTTATTTAGATAGCCAACTCCAGGAGAATGGCAACCGCCTAGAGAATGCGGAAGATAACCTCCAAGGGTTTGTGCAAAAGAGCGGCACTTATGATGCAAAAGGTGAGCTTGGAATTATCAGAAGCAGACTTGACGTATTGCGGGAAAGCCGTGCAACACTTGAACAAAAGTTGCTTATTTTAGCTGAAGTGCGCCGCTTGGCTGCTCAGGAACGGCTTACAGCTTACGACGACCAGACTATCTCGCAGACGATGCCTGGTTTGTCCGAGTTAGCAGACCCAATCTTAACTCAATCACTCACTGAGTTGGATGCCACGCAGAAGGACTTGCGTCGTATTAGCCGCTCCTATAATACTAATACTGAAGCAGTAGCTGAGCGGCATGCACTATTGGAAGACGCGCGCATTGCCGTACGGCGCCAACTTCAGCAAGCTCAAAAACAGCTAAATAGCCAATTGGCGCTATTAGACCAGCAGCAAGCCGAATTAACCAATAAATTGAGCTCGCTGCCTGGTAAGGAGACGGAGCTTGCACGTCTTAACCGGCCGCTGGCCCTCTATGGCAATACGCAGCAGATGCTAATGGAGAAGAAGGTAGAATACAATATCCAGAACTCAGGAACGACACCTGATTTCCAGATCCTATCACCTGCCTTTGCACCTGATGCACCTATTTCTCCTATAAAGCTGCTAGTTTATGCGATTGGCATTGCGAGCGGCCTTATCCTTGGGTTAGGATTAATTGCGACACGTTATCTTTTGCATAATACTATTACGAGCATACAGGAGCTAGAACGTAATACTAAAGCATCAGTGCTAGGTGTAATACCAACCTACGAAAAAGACAAGCTAGAAGTCTCTCGTCTAGTAGTCGATAAGAACCCAAAATCATCGGTTTCGGAAGCGATTCGTTCTATCCGTACCAATTTGGACTTTATTAGCCCAGCTACTAAGCATCGCTTGATTTCGGTAACTTCCACTATCTCAGGAGAAGGCAAAACCTTCGTAACTGTGAACTTAGGAGGTATTATTGCCCTTTCTGGTCAGCGTGTTATTATTTTAGACCTCGATATGCGCAAGCCTAAAGTCAATTTAGCTTTTGGAGCCGAAAACGTGCGTGGCATCAGTACTATTCTTATCGACCGGCATACAGTGACCGAGTGTATCCAGCATAGCTCAATCAAATCGCTCGATTTCATTTCGGCGGGCCCTACCCCTCCTAATCCCTCCGAACTTATTCTGAGCCCACGTTTTGACCAGATGCTAGAAGAACTCTATCGCATTTATGATGTTGTCATGATCGATACGCCACCCGTAGGACTAGTAACAGATGGCATCCTCATCATGCGAAAAGCTGACGTACCAATATATATCGTGCGGGCTAATTATTCTCGCAAGGCCTTTTTGAAAAATATGAATCGGCTAATGCGCACGAACCAACTTAACCGTCTGTGCACTATCCTGAATGATGCTCGGGCACAGGGAGCCTATGGGTATGGCTATGGGTACGGCTATGGGTACGGCTACGGCAATTATGGTATGGGCTACTATGAAGAGCCAAGTGAGAAAAAAACTTTCGCACAGCGCTTCAAAGGATTATTTAGCTAGCTTAGCAATAAATGGCTACGTTTTGGCAACGTATACTTGGGAGTAGCTCAACGGCTATTGTAAAAGAAAGTAATCCCTTTTTAAGACTAGGCGTCGATATGCACTCGCACTTACTGCCAGGCCTAGACGACGGGGCTGAAACGGTGGCCCAGAGCCTGGAACTACTGCGAGAGCTGCGGGAATTGGGTTTTCGCAAGCTAGTAATGACCCCGCATATAATGGGGGATTTTTATAAGAATACTCCCGAAGGAATAAGAACTGCCTTAGCCGAACTGCGTACTGCTGCCCAAGAAGCTGGTCTGGGTGATGTCATTCTAGAATGTGCCGCCGAATACTACTTGGATGAATGGCTAAGTCGCAAGCTAGATGCCGGCACTGAGCTCCTAAGCTTTGGGGATGACCGACGTTACCTACTTTTTGAAACCTCTTACCTTAACGAGCCTTTCAACCTACAAACCATTATTTTCGAATTAAAGGCCGCGGGCTATCAGCCAGTGCTGGCTCATCCGGAGCGCTATACTTACCTCTACGGCAACTTTGCAGTTATTGAAAAACTGCGCCAGGAGTTTGGGGTGCTGCTTCAATTAAATCTCAATTCGCTGGCTGGCTATTACTCACCAGCGGCTAAGCGGGTAGCCGAAAAAATGATTGACGCAGGCATAGTCGATTTTGTGGGTACTGATACTCATCATTTGCGCCACACTACAGCATTAGGTACTAAAACCATTAATTCAGCCTATTTCCAAAAGCTTTTGGCTTTACCGCTTCTCAATAGTAGCCTCTTATGATTTTTGTCACTGGAGGCACGGGGCTAATTGGCTCTTTCATGCTGCGTGAACTACGGGCACGAGGGTTGGCAGTGCGGGCGCTGCATCGCGGCCCAGTTCCTGAAGACGTACTACTAGCAGATGTAGACTGGGTGCAGGGCGACTTACTTGATGCGGCACTGTTAGCTTCAGTGCTGACGCCCGAGGTTACTCATGTTATCCATTGCGCGGGCTTAGTTTCATACGCGCCGCAGGATGAAGATGCGTTACTGCAAACTAATATGGAAGGTACTGCCATCGTGGTTGACGCGTGCCTAACAAAGCCGGGGGTACGTCTAGGCTACGTTTCCTCAGTATCAGCGCTGGGAGGGCCACTTGCTTCTCAGGACAACTGCTCCTCGGCCACGCATACGCTCGATGAAACTGCTATTTGGGACCTTGGGGCTAGCCATTCGGCTTATGCTACCAGTAAGTACTTGGCAGAATTGGAAGTGTGGAGGGGCGTAGCAGAAGGCTTATCGGCAGTTATCGTCAATCCTTCCGTAGTGCTGGGACCTGGCAACTGGCACCGCAGCAGCACGCGCTTGCTGCGCTATGCATACGATGAACACCAATTTTACACCCGTGGCCTCCTCAATTTTGTGGATGTGCGCGATGTAGTAGCCCATTTACTGCGGCTCACCCTAGATCTTCCAGTTTTGCCCGCTGCCCGGTACATTCTAAATGGGGGAACTTGCCCACTAGGTGATTTTTTGCAGCAGGCAGCCTTGTCCTTCGGCCGCCGGCCGCCGGCTGTAGCTGTGCCCGATTGGGCGGCCGAGATTATCTGGCGGCTAGAGCACGTTCGCTCGTTACTGACCGGAGCACGCCCGCTAATTACCCGCGATACGGCTCGGGCCGGCCGGCAGCCAGCGCTCTACGATGCGAGCCGCGCCAGCGCGACCACCGGTCTTGGCTTTCGCCCCTTGGCCGAAACCATTGCCTGGGCTACGCAGGGCCTCGAAACGAACCGGATGGCTAACCCATCGGTTGTATCTTAGCAAGGCTCGATCGAGTTTGGGAATTTGTTGAACAGCGCGAATGTGGCACAAGCTATGCACTTGGTTCGGCATAGTACTGCTTGTTTCAGCTGAAGGAGCCAAGCAAATTCAATACATTCGCCTTACGCGAACTATTTCGTGATTTTATGCGCATGAACGAACCATTTGATGACCCGCGAGCCGCCCAAGATACGGTGCGCCGCTATGAGCAAATGTTGGCTCAAAATGAGACATCATTTTTTGACTTGGAAGAGTTTGAAATTATCATTGACCACTATGTTACGTCGGCGGCGTTTGATAAAGCCCAGCAGGCTTGTGATGCGGCACTAAGCCAATATCCTTTCTCGACTGAATTACTTATTGACCGTGCGCAGATTGCGGCGATGCAGGGCGACTATGCTGAGGCAGAGCGGCAGATTTCGAGCGTGGCTAGCCTCGACCCCGATAATGCCGACGTAGCTGTGACGCGCGGCATCATTGCCACGCAGCGGGGCGATTTTGAAGAGGCTGTACGCTACTTCCAGTCAGCCTTGAGTAGCAATCCTGACCGGGAGGATATTCATTTTAATCTGGGTTTAGCTTACCAAAGCTGGCAAAAATATAAGAGTGCCGCGCGCCACTACAAGCACAGCTTACGCCTGCACCCTGATAATGAAACTACGGTTCAGGAACTGCTCAATTGCTTAGAGACTAGCGACCGATTAGTTGAGCACGAGGAGTTTTTTCAGCGCTTTACTGATGATGACCCTTACTCAGCCGTGGCTTGGTATAATTTGGGCCAGTACTATTATCGGCTCGAAAAGTTTGAGGAAGCAGCGGCCGCTTTTGAGTACGCCATCGTCATCAATGCTGACTTTTATGATGCGCACCACTGGCTAGCTGATACTCATGTGTGCCAGCAGCAGTATCAGCAGGCCATTACGGAGTTTGAGCTGAGCTACCCAAGTGGCGAGCCCACCGATGAGGCACTGTGCAACATCGGTGAATGCTACGAAAAGCTGCGCGACTGGGATAATGCCCGCCTTTTTTACCGCAAAGCCCTTGAGATTAATCCGAACATGGATGAAGCTTGGTTTGGGCAAGGCGTGCTGCTTCAAGAGCAGGACAGATCGTTTGAGGCATTGCACTTCTTTCGCAAGGCCGTAGAGCTTTACGGCGATAGTGGCGAGTATTGGGCAGCGCTGGGAGCCGCCGAAAACCAGGTTGGCAATGTCGTAAGTGCCTTGGAGGCTTATGAAAAAGCGACCGAGGTCGCCCCCGAAGATGCCACAGGCTGGGTAAGTTGGAGCGCTATTCTTTATGAGCAAGGCCACTTCGAGGAGGCCGTTGACCTGCTACAGCATGCCGTAGAGTTGCACCCGCACGAGGCTCATTTTCACTATATGCTTTGCGCCTACCTGCTGGCAGCAGGCCGCCTGCGTGAAGCTTATCAGGAACTGGAAACGGCCCTTACGCTTAATTATGAGCAGCATACACTGCTATTTGATTATTTCCCCGAATTAGAAAAGCAACCTGCTTTACGACGCTTAATCGACCAGTTTCGGAAATGAATAAAGGCTAGCCGGCAGTTTTTGAGTTATTTTTGTTCCTGCCCACCCACTGGTGGGCAGGTTTTTTTATACCCGATTACTCTTTCACTGGCAAGCTGCAGCTTGCTCCTCTCGTGCATGAATTACTCTCTTTCACAGCTTCCTGAGCGCACGCAAAAACCTCGTGAGCAAGGCTTTACCATGATGATGGATAAGGGCTTGAGTATTCGGGAAGTTGAGGATTTCCTGGAAGTAGGTGCTCCCTACACAGATATCGTTAAGCTAGGCTGGGCTACCTCTTACGTAGTGCCTAACCTGAAGCGTAAGATTGAGGCGTACCACGCCGCTGGTGTGCCGGTATACCTGGGCGGCACCTTATTTGAAGCTTTTATTATTCGCAACCAATTTGACGATTACCGCCGCTTGCTAGATGAGTTTGGCCTGCAATACGCGGAAGTATCGGACGGTAGTATCGACCTTAATCACGACCGGAAGTGCGAGTTTATTCGCGAGCTGAGCAAATCGGTTAAGGTGCTGAGTGAAGTAGGCTCCAAAGACGCCGAAAAAATCATCCCGCCTTACAAGTGGATTTCGCAGATGCAGGCAGAGCTGGATGCGGGTGCAATTAAAGTAATTGGAGAGGCGCGGGAAGGTGGCAATGTTGGTTTATTCCGCAGCACGGGTGAAGTTCGCTCGGGGCTAGTGGAGGAGATTCTCACCAAGATCCCCTCGGAGCGCATCATCTGGGAAGCTCCACAGAAGGCTCAGCAAGTGTGGTTCATTAAGCTACTCGGCGCCAATGTCAACCTGGGAAACATCGCCCCCAATGAGATTGTCAGCCTCGAAACTATCCGCCTGGGCTTGCGGGGCGATACGTTCTCACACTTTTTAGATATGGATGCGGTCGATCCTATGTTCCAGCCCGCTGCTAAGTCTGGTAAGCCCGGCACTTCGATGCCCCGAGGCTAACTAATCTATTTCTTTCAGGCCATAAAAAAGGCGGGCTCCCCATCTGGGGAGCCCGCCTTTTTTATGGCCGTAGCTAAAGCTATTGCTTTTGGATTCGCACTGTCTGACTAGTGCCATCGGGCAGCGTAACCTTGGCCATGTACAAGCCACTACCCAGGCTAGACAAACCGTCGAGCGATAGACTAGCATTTGCCACCGAGATATTTTGCTCACGTACCATGCGGCCAGTCATATCAACTAGCTGCACGTGCGCTACGCCGCTACCTACAGTAGTAGCATCAAGGTTGAAATCAAGCTTATCAACAAACGGATTAGGATAAGCAGCTAGCCCAGTAGAAGCCAACATAGTACTGCTAAAGCTTACAGCGCGCACTGGCGAGAAAGCTTCTTCACCACTAACATCAATTTGGCGCAAGCGATAGTAACGGATGCCTGTTTTACCATTTTCAGTATCCGCGTAGTTATAGTTAAGCACTTGGACGCTATTCGGGTTCTGGCTAGCTACGAAAGCTAGTTTACGGAAAGTAACCCCGTCGCTCGATACCTGCACTTCGAAACCAGTATTGTCTAGCTCTGAGGCGGTAGTCCAAGCTAATACTGCATTCGTATTGCTACGAGTAGCTGTGAAAACAGTGAGGCTAACTGGGAGGGGGTTAGTTTTATCACCGAGGGTAAGGTAGAAATTCGAAAAAGTCTCTAAATCAGTACGTGTAAGCGTATGGGTATTTGTGTCCAAGGTTCCTGCGACGGGCGTATATGGAGCAGAACCAGTAGTAGTTCTGAACATTGCCAAATTGCTTTCCATAATGCCATTAAGCTCATAAGCAGATGGTAAGTAATGAAAAGTTATAGTATTCAAGGAAGAAGAAGTTGCAGCAGCTGAAGTATTATCATCACCTACTATTTGGTACTGACGCTTAATAGGAACTGGCGTTTTACCCGAGGAAGGGGTAGTTGGCCCAATGAGAGGATCACCGATAGTACGATAAGCTACAATATTCGCGGCTGAGTGATTAGGCAAAATATCTAGGCCCATATTACCAAGGTAGCTAGTTTTAGTAGCAACAAACTGTGCAGAAGCAGCCAGAATACCTTTCACATACGATGTATTCGTTTCATTACTTCCTGCATTAGCATTAATTTGTCCAGTGGACCCTAGACTGATTAACGAATTACCGGTTGTATCAAATACATAAGAAGTAGATCCATCGGCATTGGTTTTTGGTCCTGCCGATTGGACTATTACCCCAGCCACAGCATCTTTTGGTCGGAAGGACAATGTATTAGTAGGAAGCATGGTATTAGCTACTGATTTAATACCGCTACCTGCTATGATAATATCGGGAACTGATAAGCGGCCAGTAACGAATTGATTTGCTCCAGCGAGTATGAGGGTCGAATTATTAGTTGAATCAGCCACGCCGGTATTGTTAGTAAAAGCTCCTACTAAGCCACCAGTTAATTGAGAAAGATTGCCATAAACGTGGAGAACAGCATTTTGGATAGTAACCTGAGCCTTACCTGAAGAAGTATTTCCTTGCAAAGTCAAGTCATTGACAATATAGTGGTAGGCAAGATTATTAAGAACAGGAAATATAATATTAGTACTTTCCGTATTTTCAGGAATAATGGCATTAGAGGAAGCAGTAGGTACACCATTGGTCCAGTTAGACGGATTAGTCCAATCAGTATTTATAGTTCCCTGCCAAGTGGTAGTACCACCAGCAGGCGTTGTTGCAGGCGGGGTAACATAAAAATTCGCGAAGTAATACCCGCCGCTTTGTGAATCATTCAGATACTCAGTATTTGAGCCATTAGTAATATCTGCTTGGAAGCGAACATCTAATACGTAAGTCCCTCCACTATTTAGGCCCAATAATAAATTTACACTGCTGTTAGTTCCTGTTCCCGTGAAGGTGCTAATAGGAGGGTCAGTTGAAATTTGCTTTTGCGATGAACTCATAGTAAAAGTTGCATAACTTGGCTTCATCGCTTCAGCAGTACCCACTAGGTATACCCGGTATTGGGTTCGCGCAACAGTTACAGATGTATTCTCCGTAGTAATAGTACCCCCCAACATTGCCTGCGTCAACATTAGCACGCTGTTACCGCCCAAATCGTACGTTCCTAGTTGAGGCGGTGAAATACTGGAATTGTTTGGCCGTCCCAGTGATGGATAGGATTTATATGTACTGCTATTTGCAGAACCAGCGTAGTTATTACTCGAAGCTGAACCTTGCCCTGTAGGTTGCACAGTAAGTGTGATAGCATCATCACTAATGTTTCCTGCTTGAGCTAAAGCTTTAGGGGTTACACCTAAGCTGCTAATCAGCAGCAAAGCAGCTACTAGCAAAGTGCTACTATTGCCCCACAAACGGTGCATTAAGGAAAACATACTTTCCCTTAAGTTAGTATTTAAAATTTTCATATTCAATTTTTTAATTAGAGTGAAGGCGTTAGACTTTTAGCAGATTTTTTAAAACTTTGTCAACAAATATACTGCCAGGCTGATGTAATATCCAGAGAAAGGTACTTTTAAAATTATGTCTTAGATATTTCTAAGATAAAATCCAAGTCTAGCAGCGTTTTGGCGGCAAATAGGTTGACTGAACTTAGAAAAATTAAGTTTGATCTTTTATAAGTAAACTATAGCTGGACAGATTTGAGCCTCATACTTGAACCAGTGAAAAAAGGTTGAGGTGAAAGCCAACTTATTTATACCTGGTAGCCATACATTTACGCAAGTACTCCTATTTATCAGCCTGCTTGCCCTTTCGCTGGCCGGCATTTCACATCCTTATGTCTGTGCGGTTGTCAGTTCTTGGGCGGCCTTATACTAAGCTACCAGTGGTTTGGATGTCAAGGGCTTTCTTTGTAGCCACAAAATTTTCCGCTTGCATGGAGCTACTCAAACACTTTCTGGACTTAGTCCTGCACCTTGATAAGACACTCGTGGATGTGGTGCACAACTACGGCAATCTGACGTATCTCATCCTATTCCTAATAATCTTTACGGAGACTGGGGTGGTTGTGCTGCCTTTCTTGCCCGGCGACTCGCTACTTTTTGTAGCTGGCACGCTAGCTGCATTGCCTAACCCCGAGACCGGCCAGCCTTTACTCAATATTCTGTATTTGATCCCCCTACTGATAGTAGCGGCATTTATCGGCGACAACCTTAACTACGCTATCGGCGACTACCTAGGGCCCAGAGTATTCCGCGAGGACTTTCGCTTTCTAAAACGTAAATACTTAGAGCAAACGCAGGCATTCTATGCCAAACATGGCGGCAAGACCATCATCATGGCGCGGTTCGTACCGATAGTGCGCACCTTCGCGCCTTTTGTAGCTGGCGTGGGTACCATGACGTATCGCTACTTTGCTACGTACAGCATTGCGGGTGCAGCGCTATGGGTAATTTCACTCACGTTGGCCGGCTACTTATTTGGCAATATTCCGCTGGTAAAGAACAACTTTACGTTAGTGATCTACGCTATTGTGCTGTTGTCGGTGCTGCCGCCGCTGTGGCAGTATGTACAGGGTAAGCTACGCCGTGGCGTAGCTGCTTAGGAACTCTTTATTGTTTGGCTCATCCTTAAAAAAGCAAGCTGGCTGGCCAGCTTGCTTTTTTATTACCGTTTTTTCAGCATCTCATGCGCACCTTCGGACTTATCGGCCGCTCGCTTTCGCATTCTTTTTCAAAGACTTACTTCAGCCAGAAGTTTGACCGGTTGAGACTGGCAGACTGCCGCTACGAGCTGTTTGAGTTGGCTAATCCTGACGAGCTACCACAGCTACTGGCCCAGCAGCCTACGCTGGCCGGGCTGAACGTTACGATTCCGTACAAGGAGAAAATCTGGCCTTACCTGACTCGGGTAGCTCCGTCGGCCGCGCTAGTAGGGGCCGTTAATGTGATAGAGATACAGCTCGATGGAAGCTTGATAGGTCATAACACAGATTACCTGGGCTTCCGCGATTCGCTTCGGCACTTTTATCCAGCTCAGCATCAGCAGGAGACCAGTCGGGCGCTCGTGTTAGGCACGGGTGGAGCCGCCAAGGCCGTAAGCGTGGCGTTGCATGAGCTTGCTATTCCGCACTGGCTGGTGTCGCGCAATCAGCTAAGCTCCCAGCTCACCTATGCCGAGCTAACCCCGGCAGTAGTGGCTAGCCACTCGCTCATCATCAATACTACACCGCTGGGCACCTATCCAAATGTGGCCGAATACCCGCCCATTCCTTACGCCGCGCTTACTCCCGAGCATTATCTATTTGACCTGATTTATAACCCGCGCGAAACCCGCTTTTTGCAGCTGGGCCGCGAAGCGGGTGCGCAGACTTGTAATGGCTTTGAGATGTTGGAGCGGCAAGCCGAAGCCGCTTGGGCCATTTGGAACGGCTTAGCCTTGACTACTTAAAGCTCAGAAATTTACTGCTTTAACAGAAATCGCCGTACTATTGGCAATTGTCATAATCTATCTAAAATTCATTTGTAACCTCCGGGATATCACAAAATAAATTCTTATTTTTCAGAAGTTTATGTGTAGAGTAAGAATATATTCTGCTCTACGTGCAACGTCTAGACAACGAAGGGATTCCTACTGGGGCTAGCTGCAAAACCAGGCTAGTATTTCAGGCTTCGTTCTCTCTGTCTTTAGCACTGCCTATGTTAAATAGACTTTACCCCGGCTCAACCCGGACGGCCGCATGAGCGCCGCTGCTTGGTCTGCCCAACCCTCGGAGGCGAGTGCCCCGGCATCAGCAAGCCTTACTGTGAGCCGGTCTACTTCACCTACTGGCCTCAGCGAAGAGGAGCTCATTGATGGCTGCCTGCAAGGCCAACAGCTTGCCCAAAAGCAGCTTTATGGTAAGTACGCTGGCCGCATGATGGCCGTGTGCCTGCGCTACGCCCAAACGACTTTCGAGGCTGAAGATGTGCTGCAAGACGGCTTCCTAACGGTGTTCCGCACCCTAGCCAGCTTTCGGCGCGAGTGCCCGCTAGAGTTTTGGATTCGTCGGATTATGATAAACGCGGCCTTGCGCCAACATCGGCGCAATGCTCCGCTGGTAGCAGTGAGCGACGGTGACTACCCCGATACGCTGGCCAGCGAAGAGTTCACGCTCAGCAATTATGCTTACGGGGAGTTGCTGGCAATAGTCCAGGAGCTAGCCCCTCGTTATCGCCTGGTTTTCAACCTTTATGCTATCGAAGGCTATACGCACAAAGAAATTGGCGAGCTGCTTGACATTTCGGAAGGCACTAGCAAGTCGCAATATTCCCGTGCCCGCGTGGTACTTCAAACTAAATTAGCCCGCCAGCAACCGCCGGCCCGCCCTCAAGCTTAAATTATCTAGTTTATTATGAGTTTACCCAATCCTCCTAAGGGCAGCTTAGAAGAACTATTCCGCCACCATTTGCTGGAAAGCGAAGCGGCAGCGGTGCCCCCGCGCGCCCACGTATGGGAACAGCTCGATAACAGCTTGCTGCTCGCCCAAAACGAGAAATATCGCCGCCGCCTGCTCGTGCACCGCTGGGCCGTGGCGGCCAGCCTATTGCTAGCTATGCTGGCGGGTGGTGGCTGGTGGCATAGCCAGCAACAGATCCCAACTTCTAGCCTAGCCCAGGCTACCAGCACCGGAACCGAAGTACTAGGGACGACTGGGCGTAGCGCGGCCCACTCAAGTTACCCAAGCACAGCAGCAGATCGCATTGCGGCTGGCTATTCGGCGGCCGGTGCGGTAGCTAGTGCCCCTGCGCTATCAGTTATAGAGGCCACTCCCTTCTCTGCTAACGGAATTACTATCGACCAAACTGCTACTTTTCCCTCTACTCAGCCCGCTGCTTTGGCAGGTAGTAAGGCTATTACTACTGGCCAGCGCACTCTATCAGCAGTAGCTAGACGCACCTACTTGGATGCCTCCACCGGCCCAGGACGGCGTGCCTCAAACACTGGCAAGTTCCGCTCTAGTAGTAGCCTAGCAGCTAGCTACCCGCACCGGGCAGCCAGCAAGTTGATACTAGCTAGTACCAACTTGCTGGCTGTCGATACTCCAGCTATGGCCGCTGCTGACCCGCAGCCAGCCTTAGCAACTACTCACGGTAGAGCTCCTAGCTGGCTCGCCGCCGAGCTAGCTAGCTTCATTACCGCCGATTTGGGCACGACTGCGCTAAATGCCCTAACGGCCCGGCCGGCCCAGCTAGTACTAGCCGGCACTAGCTTGCCCAGCAGCCTTGGGGCGCTGCCGCAGCCCGAGCTGCCGATTCCTACTAGTGAGCGGCGCTGGAAGCTTGGCGTAACGTATGCCACTAGCGCCTTCCAACCTAATATTGACTTTACGAAAAACCTAGCCTCTTATAACCAGGCTTTAGGAGCAAACTCGGCTTATGTGACGCAGAATGCGGCTGCGGAGTACCGCAATCATCTGCGGGCGGGCCTGGGCCAGCGCCTGAGCACGTGGGCTACGCGCCGCCTTGGTAATGGCCGCTTTGGATTACGCACCGGCTTAGAAGTAGCGCAGAATATGGCTTACTCGGCTAGCTCGGTGGCGTTTGTGGGCGAGCAAGTGGCCGACCTAAATTATCTGAGTTACACAAATACCTATAAGGTTATTGCTCCCAAGCCGGCGCAGCTACGCACTACTTCGTACCGCTACCGCACGGCCAGCGTACCAGTTGAGGTGCAGTATACCAGCAATCCGGTTAAAGCTGGCTTTTCTTTTTACGGGCGCCTCGGGGGTATTTTCACTGCCTTGCTAAACGTTCGGAGCGAAGTGGAGGACAATCCGGAAGCTACCCATATCTACACGCTCGGGTCGGCTAGTTCGCCTTACCGCCACTTGTCGGCCAACGTCCGCGGGGGGGCCGGCGTCCATTATAAACCCGCTAATCACCAGTGGGGTGTCAGCTTAGGGCCAGTTGCCGAAGCTGGCATTCTTAGCTTGAACGCTGACCCTACCCAGGACTTCTGGAGCCAAAGGCGTTCGTATAGCTTTGGGCTGGAAGCTGGTGTGGAGCTAGGCCGCGCCCCGCGGGTGCCCTAGGCAATACGACCCGACACTTTCTTATCTTTATACCACGCTATTCTATTCCAGCTATCGCTATCGAATTCACTCTTACCCTTTGGCGCTATGAACTTTCTGATCCGTTTGCTGCTCGTGCCGCTAGCTGGAATGTTCATCTTGGTAGCTCGCTGGGCCGAGCAGTCTTACCACAAGCCTAGAGCAGATTTCAGGTCATTGTACATGGTAGCCGCAGTGGTCGAACCAGTTCTTGGCGTCGGCCTCGCTTATCCAGCCCAGGGCCTGGACCAGGGCCTCGTCGAGGGCCTGCCGGGTGCGGGCAGCGGCGGTGCGCAGCCAGGTTTTGAGCTTACTGAAGGCCAGCTCAATGGGGTTGAAGTCCGGCGAATAAGGGGGCAAAAACAGGAGCTGCGCCCCCCGCGCTTCGACCAGTTCGGCCAGTCCCGCCGCCTTGTGCACGGGCAGGTTGTCGAGCACGACGATGTCCCCCGGCTTCAATTCCGGCCCCAATACCTGTTCCAGATAGGCGGCGAAGACGGCCGTGTCAACCGCGCCGTCCACCGTCATCGCCGCCGTTAGCCCCTGCGTCGTGAGCGCTGCCACCAGCGTCACATTGGCCCCCTGGTGCAGCGGCACCCCCTGGTTGGCCCGTGCTCCAGCCAGCGCGCGGCCGTAGCGGCGGGCATAGGTCAGATTGGTACTGGTCTCATCCACCAACTTGAAGCGCGTGAAATCAGGCGCCTGCACCGCCTCCACGAAGGCCTGGCGCAGGGCTACGACCCGCTCGCTGTCACGCTCGGCGGCATGGATACTCTTTTTTTTCGCCGCCAGTCGAGTCCCGCTACCACCCGGCACAGGGTGGCGGCGCTGGCGAGCGGCCCGCCCGCAGCTACCAGCGCCTGGCCTACTTCGGCCAGGGTGGCATCGGGCTGCTGGCGTAGGCACTCGTTCACCTGCTGGCGGGCCGCCGCATCGAGCAGCGGGGCCGGACCGCCGGCGTGGGGCAGGGCGGCCAGCGAGCCGCTGGTGCGCTGGCGACGACGCAGTTTATTGACGAACGAGCGCGAAACGCTGAACTGGGCGGCTACTTGCGGCAAGGTGCGGCCCGGCTGCTGGCTGGCTGCCAGCACGCGCTCGCGCAGGTCGAGGGAATACGCTTTCATCCCGCTAAGGTACTATCAATCGTGTACACTAGCTTGAAAACTGCTCTAGTTCGCGGGCGCAGCCAACCCCACCTAGCCAGTACTGCCCGGCTCCCCTTGGCCATTTGGGAGTGGCTTCAGTGTTTATAAGTGCCAGTTTACTTCGTCTTCCCAAGCAAGTACCTTACCCAGAGGCAGCGAGCCAACGGGCGGCATATGCATTGCCTAGCGCTCAATTAGCAGTTGGTATATGCCCGCTGCGAAAACCTGTCAGTAACTAGGCTAGCTGTCATTAGCAAGGGTTTTCTCCGGGTGATGACGGGCGCTGCCCCCAGTTTTACCGAAACGCGACTGATAAGCGCTTAGTGTGGCGCGACCCGCGCCAGCATTTAATCCCGACGCTTTTCCGGAAGTAGTAGAAACCCCAAGCAGTTGTTTGGGGTTTGTTTAGCTGGCCTTTTTCCGGTCGCTTCCGCCCTGTATGTCCACTTACCAGCTTACTTCCGAATTTCAGCCCACTGGCGACCAACCCCGCGCCATTGCCCAGCTTGTGCAGGGCGTGAATGGCGGCGAACCGGCGCAGGTACTATTAGGCGCTACGGGCACGGGCAAAACCTTTACGATGGCCAACGTCATTGCCGAAACTGGCAAACCGGCCCTGGTACTATGCCACAACAAGACGCTGGCCGCCCAGCTCTACGGCGAGTTTAAGGCGTTCTTCCCCCATAATGCTGTCGAGTACTACATCAGTTATTACGACTATTACCAACCGGAGGCCTACATTGCCAGCTCCGATGTTTTTATTGAGAAGGACCTGGCCATCAACGAAGAAATTGAAAAGCTACGTCTGCACTGCACTTCTACGCTACTGAGCGGACGGCGCGATGTGGTAGTGGTGGCGTCAGTATCGTGCATCTACGGCATCGGTAACCCCGAGGAATTCAGCAAAAATGTCATTTTTCTGGCTCCTGGTCACCGCTACTCGCGCAATAATTTGCTCTACCAGTTTGTGCAGATTCTGTATTCGCGCACTGAGGTCGAGTTTACGCGCGGTTCGTTTCGGGTGAAGGGCGACACCGTGGACGTGTTTCCGGCGTACGCCGACTACGCCTACCGCATTTTCTTCTTCGGCGACGAGATTGAGGCGATCCAAAAAATTGACCCGGCCAGCGGCCGTAAGCTGAGCGACGAGAAGAATATGACGCTTTACCCCGCCAACCTCTTCGTGACGGGCAAGGAGACGCTGAACACCGCCATCCATGAAATTCAGGATGATATGGTGCAGCAGCACAAGTACTTCGAGAAGGAAGGCCGCGACGTGGAAGCCAAGCGCATTCAGGAGCGCACCGAGTTTGACCTCGAAATGATACGTGAGCTGGGCTACTGCTCGGGCATCGAGAACTACTCGCGTTACTTCGACCGGCGCGAGCCGGGTTCGCGACCGTTCTGCCTGCTCGACTACTTCCCCAACGACTACCTGCTGGTGGTGGATGAAAGCCACGCCACGATTCCGCAAATTCGGGCGATGTGGGGCGGCGACCGCTCGCGTAAGACGGCGCTCATTGAGTATGGCTTCCGACTGCCGTCGGCATTTGATAACCGACCACTGACCTTCAACGAGTTTGAGAGTATGTATCAGCAGGCGGTGTTTGTATCGGCTACGCCGGCCGACTACGAGCTAACCCAGGCCAACGGCGTGGTGGTGGAGCAGATCATTCGCCCCACTGGCTTGCTCGACCCCGAGATTGACCTGCGTCCGAGCATTAATCAAATTGACGACCTGCTCGACGAAGTAGATAACCGGGTGAAAGCCGGCGACCGCGTGCTCGTGACTACCCTCACCAAGCGCATGGCCGAGGAGCTGAGCAAGTACATGCAACGGCTGGGCATCAAGGTCGAGTACATCCACTCGGATGTGAAGACGCTTGACCGGGTAGAGATCTTGCGCCGCTTGCGGCTGGGTGAGGTCGATGTACTTATTGGAGTGAACCTGCTGCGGGAAGGTCTTGACTTACCAGAAGTTAGCCTGGTTGCCATTCTGGATGCCGATAAAGAAGGTTTCCTGCGCGACCAGCGCTCACTGATTCAGACGATGGGCCGGGCGGCACGTAACGAGCGCGGCAAGGTTATCCTCTACGCCGACCGCATGACGGGTTCGATGCAGCGGGCCATCGACGAAACCAACCGCCGCCGCGCCACCCAGATGGCATACAACGAGGAGCACGGCATCACTCCTAAAACCGTGCGCAAGTCACATGCCCAGATTATGGGCCAAACTGACCTTGCCGATTACCGTATTGTTGAAGCCCAAGCGCCAGCTAGCAGCTACACCGAGGGCGGTGCGGCGCTGGCTATGGCTGCCGAGCCCGTGGTAGCCATGATGAACCGCCCCGAGTTGGAGAAGCTTATCAAAACCACCGAAAAGCAAATGGAGGCCGCCGCCAAGGAGCTAGACTTTTTGCAGGCTGCTAAACTCCGCGACGAGCTCGGTGCCCTCAAGCAAATGCTGAAAAGCAAGCGGGAATAGGAAGCTTGCAAAGCAGCACTATCCCCTTGGCCAGCTAGCTTACCAACAAAGAGAGCCAACGGCTAAAGTCGCTGGCTCTCTTTGTTGGTAAGAAGGCGCTATTTACTCGGCTTGCTTACGAGCTCGCTTTGCGGCAGCTGTATTGGGTACGGTATGCATACCAGCCCGCGAACCCGTCTTTTTCTTATCATTGGTGGCTCGCGCTTCGGAAGGCGTTAGCTCACTCCAAGCTTTCTTGGGTTGGTACCGAGTAGTGCCGGTGGCACGGCGAGCAGACTTTCCATTGCTGGTCTGCCAGTTTTCATCAGGCCAGGTTGTTAAGTCTTTTTGCTTAGAGTTTGGGTGGCGTTGTACGTAACCACCACCCGACTTTTGATAAGCCAGGGTAAGTAGTTGCGACTTGCGGGCGCTCCAGGTACCGGGCTCACCGCCTTTGGCGGCAGCGCGAATTTCTTCTTTCAGCCTTTCGCGTAGCGTTGGGTCGTTGTAGGTATTCTCAAGGGTACGACGGCGAGCGGCGGGGCGAGTTTTAGTGCGTTTGCGGGCCGGTTTGCTACTGGCATCTTCGGCAGGGGCAGGGGTCTTCATCAGTGAGCCATTTAGTGTAGTCTTAAAAGTAACGTAAAAATTTGTTCAGTAGTTATGCATTTTTTTACGCAGCTAGTTTTGTTTAACATTAATTATCAATTCACTAAACAACCTTTCTCGCTTTTCTGCGCAATAGCTCAGCTTGCTTTACCTGTCTACAACCGCCTTTAAGCGACCAGCGTAAGGCGTCAGCAATCGCTTCATTGCCTCTTACTTTACATTATGCTTAAAAGAATACTTCACTTCATACTGATTTGGCTATTCAGCCTAACTAGTATTTATTCAGTTTCCGCTCAAAAAGTCGGATTGGTACTCAGCGGCGGCGGGGCTAAGGGCCTGGCGCACATCGGGGTGCTGAAGCAGCTTGAGGCCAACGGCATTCCGATTGACTACATCATCGGCACCAGCATGGGTGCTATCGTGGGAGCTATGTATTCGGCGGGCTACTCGCCCCGCGAGATTGAGCAGATAGTACTAGCGCCCGAATTTCAGAGCTGGGCCACCGGCAAGCAATTGCAAGATAAAACGTTCAATTACCTTACTGCCGAGCCCGACCCGTCGGCCCTGCAACTCGGTGTGGCTATCGACTCGACACTGCGGGCGCGCGTCACGCCCAACATAGTCAACGACCTGAATCTCAACTTCGCCCTGGCCCGGTTACTAGCCCCGGCCGGGGCGCAGAGCGGATACAATTTTGACAAGCTTTTTATACCGTTTCGCTGCCTAGCAGCTGAGATTTTCACCCGCACGGAAGTTATCCAGAAATCGGGCAACTTGGCCGACGCCGTGCGCAACTCGATGGCTTATCCACTGGCCTTCCGCCCCATCCGCAATCTCGATGGGCGCTACTTGTTTGATGGTGCAGTCTATGATAACTTTCCGGTGGACATTATGCGCAAGGAATTTCAGCCTGATATTATCATTGGGGTGAACGTAGGCGACATAGCGTTTAAAAAATATCCTTATAAGAAAGCTGACGAGCTACTGACGAGCACATTGGCCTTTTTGGGCACCAACGCGGCCGATACCTCTAGCTTGGGTAAGAATGGCATCTTCATTCAGCCCAACCTGCAAGGCTTGGGCGCGGCTGACTTCGCCAAGGTGCGCGAACTCATTGGGAAGGGTGACACGGCCACGCAGCGCAAAATGGCGCTCATCCGGCAGCGGATAACCCGCCGCGTCGATACCTTAGACTTGCAGCGGCGGCGGCTGGCATTTCAGCAGGCCGCGCCCACGCCACGGTTTGTGCAGGTGAAGGTGCGGGGGCTGCGCGACGACCAGAATGACTACGTCAAAAAGTTTTTTCGACGCGATGGCTCGACGTATAACCTCGACGACCTGGAAGAAGGCTACTATCGCCTGGCTTCTGACGACTATTTCCGTAACATTTACCCGCGTATCACCTACGATCCGGCCCAAAAAGGCTACGTATTTTCAATTGATGCTCAGCAGAATAATAACGTTTCGACCGAAGTAGGCTTTGCTCTCAGCACGCGGCCCATTGATAATCTATACTTCGGCATTGGGTTCAAATACCTGCGCACGCTGCTCTACTCGGCCGAGGCCAACGTGAGCCTGGGCCGCTTCTACAATGGGGCTCAAGGCACTTTTCGCATCAATTCGCCCGGCGGCCTGCCGTTCTTCGTGCAGCCCCAGATTACTTACAACCAGTGGGACTACCAAAATACCGGTGGCGTGCTGGGCCGCGATGTACTGAGCACTCAGGTGCGGCAGCAAGACACCAAAGTAGGCGGGCAAATCGGCATTTCGCCGCGCTACCGCTCGCGGATGGTACTCGATCTGGGCGCGTTCTATAATGTCGACAATTATGCTAACGTCAACGACATTCAGTCGAGTGCCGTGCTCGACCGCACCTCCTTCAAAGGCGCTACGGCTGCCCTGCGCTTCACCCGCAACTCCCTCAACCGCAAGCAATACGCCACAGCGGGCCGGCGGGCCGTGATCACGCTGCGGGGCGTCACGGGCTTGGAGTCGTTTACGCCGGGCTCTACTTCCATATTCACCGATGGCGCTACGCGTCACCACGAGTGGCTCCAGTTCCGCGCTACGTATGAGCGCTACAAACCGCTGGGCAAGGATCGGGTTTGCTGGGGCTATTTTGGCGAAGTAGTGATCAGCGGCCAGGGCCGATTTCTCAACTATCGCTCTTCGCTCACATCGGCCCCGGTTTTTGCGCCGCTGGTCGATTCTCGCACTTTATTTATGGATAACTATCGCTCGTCGCGCTACGCCGCCGTGGGGCTGCGCTACATCCGCCCGGTATTTGGCAACTTCGAATGGCGATCGGAGATCTTTACTCACCTCAATGTTAATCAGCTAACGGACAATGACCAGCTAGCCGTACGGACTAGTGGCCTCAGCCGACCCTACCTGACAGGCTCGACTGGCTTGATTTTTACCACGCCCATCGGCCCGCTGGCTGTGCACGCTGTGTACTACGACGATAGCAACCACCGCTTTGGCGTGTACGGCCACTTGGGTTACATCCTATTTCGGGGCCGAGCGCTGGAGTAGCGCGTCGCCGAGCCTGGGATCTTGGCCAGCTTATAACTGCTGTTACGCACGACCCACGTCAGCTTGCTGGAAATGACCTCCAGGAGAGCAGAAAAAGCCTGTTTCCAGCAAACTGGTTCAGGTGCTGCGTAACATCAGTTATAAGTGCTTGATAACCGGCCGGGGACGGGGCTCGCTACTGGGCGTAGCTGCTTGGGGCCAGCCATCGGCATCGTAGTTCAGCTTATCGACCAGTAGCACGCGGCGCGAGTAGCCTTGCTCATCATTAATTGCATCGAAAGTGGGTTGCGCGCGGTCGATGGCGTGGTAAAGCAGCCAGTCTTGGCCCTCGTCGTCCGTCACCAGACAGTTGTGACCGGGAGCTTGCCAGCGCTCACTTTCCGTAAGGATAGTACCAGCCGTGCCCTTAGCCTGAGCTAGCGTCTCGTACGGGCCGGTGGCATGGCGCGAGCGGGCCACCAACAAGCCGTAGCGCGCCTGCGGCCCGCAGCAGTTATCGCCCGAATAAAACAGGTAGTACCAGCCTTGCCGGTAGTGTACCCAGCTACCCTCGATGAGGCGGCCGTAAGGCGTAGCATCGGTGCGCGGCTGCACTAGTTGACGCGCCTCGCTGCCGGGTCTAAAACTTAGGCCATCGTCTGACAGCTCGCGCACGCGCAATGGCCCAAAACCTGAGCCCCAAAACAAGAGCTGCTGCCCGCTGCCTGGCTCCACAAAACGCATCGGGTCGATGTTCTCAAAGCCTTGCCCGCCCGCTAGCAGCGGCTGGCCGCTAGCCCGGAAAGGGCCTTCCGGGCGTTCAGCAACGGCCACCCCCAGGCAAAGGCTCGCCTGCGGGTCGTTGGGCTGAGCCGAGAAGTACATGAGGTAGCGGCCGTCGGGGTGGCGGCTCACATCGGGAGCCCAAAACCGCTGGCTGTTTGCTGCCCACACCGGCTTTTCGGGCATAGCCTCGCCCAAATAGGTCCAATCAACCAAATTCTTGGAGCGTGCTACCTGAAAGTTTATAATTTGCCCAGCCCGCCGCGTTTGGGTAGCGTAGGCATAATAATAGCCATCGGGGGCTACTACAATACTAGGATCCGGGAAATCGGCGTCGAGTACCGGGTTTTGGTAAAAAGCATTTGCCTTACCTACTACCTCATTTAAGACCTGCATAATTGGCGTTTTGATTACTGTTGGCAAGGCAGGTAGCTCCGGAGAATCGAGTGCCGCTAACTAGTGGTAAGTGGCCAACGTGGTAGCCGGCTATCGGACGCCACTTGCCCAAACGTTTTGCTAGCCACTCGGCTAAATCTATTACCTATTCGTCTTCTACGCCTCAGCCAGCGAGCAGACGTATCCGTAAGCCTCAACCTTATTCAGTCTTTGAAAATGCTGTGGGAAGCTTCGAGCGGCAACAAATGCCCGGCGCCCGCCACAACTTCCAGGACCGTTCCGGCGGGCAGCAGCGGCAGAGTTTGGCGGCGCTGGGCGTCAAGCGGAATAGCCCGGTCGGCATCGCCTACCAGCAGGCGGCATGGCACTTGCACCTGGGGCATCAACGCTGAAATGTCCTCGCGGGAGCCAGCTTGCAGCCAGGCATCCCAGGCGGCGTGGCTGGTGCGTAGGTTGTCTTCAATTACCTGCTCACGCAAGGGCGCGGCCAGCGGCCTATTAGTAATCTTAGCAAACGTCTTTTCGGCCTCGGCCCGTTTGCCATAGGCGGCCAGGCTAGCGGCCCGGTCCTCATCGCTGATGGGCTCGGGCGAGGGTGGCGAAGGCGAAAGCAGGATTAAACTACGCAAGCCAGCTGGCTGCCGTGCGGCTAAGGCCAGGGCGAATTTACCGCTCATACTATGGCCAATGACTACATAGTCAGCCAATTGCTGGCTAGCTATATACTGCGCAATCCAATCGGCGTAGCTTTTCACCGAGTAGTCAAATCCTACGGGCGCAGGCTCGCTACCATAGCCGGGCAGGTCGGGGGCCAGCAGCTGGGTATTCGGCGGGAGCAGTGGTTTTAGCAGGTCGAACTCACGGCCCGAGCCGGCCCAGTAATGCAAGGCGAGGTAAGTAAGCATAGCGGCGAGGGAAGTAGAGATACTTAAAAAGTAGGCGGCAACTAGTCAGGGCTATACGCCGCTTATCTCCAATACGTTTTTGCCTATTATCACCCGGATTGTCACGAATTTTAGCGAAGCTCGTCTCTCCTACTGGTCAATGCCTGTGGTTAAGCTCACCGAGACGACTTTTTATTTTTTCGGCAGCCGGGAATAGGGCTTGCATTACTTGTGCCCAGGCTGCTACATTTGGCTCGATTATGGCGGTCTTCATTTTCCGCACACTTCTCCTTTTCTTTTTCTTTAAGCACTGCATACTATCGACCGAAAGCTCTACGTTCCCCAATAACTCGTAGTTCTTTATGGAACCCCTGCAGCCGAGCGACTCCGCGCTCATCGACCTCTACTTGGCCGGCCGCGAAGCGGCATTTGCCCAGCTGCTCCAGCGCCACCAAGCGCGGGTCTTTACCACTATTCACCTCGTCGTGCGCGACGAGGATATGGCTGATGACCTCACGCAGGACACGTTTATCAAGGCCATTCACACCCTCAAAAGCGGGCGCTACCAAGACGAGGGCAAGTTTGGCTCGTGGCTCTGCCGCATCGCCCACAACCTAGCGATTGATGCTTTTAGGCGAGCTAAAAGGACTCCGCAAACCAGTTTGGAGGACAACGCTGGGCTAGCAAATTCGTTACACTTAGCCGAAGAGTCGGCCGATGATGCACTGGGCCGCGAAGAAAGCCACGCGCACTTGCGCCAACTCATTCAGGAGCTCCCCACTGCGCAAAAAGAAGTGCTGCTGATGCGTCACTACGGCGACATGAGCTTTCAGGAAATAGCTGACGCGACCGGCGTGAGCATAAACACCGCTTTGGGCCGCATGCGGTACGCCTTAATAAACCTGCGGAAGAAAATGGCCGCCCACTCGCTTTTATATGATACAAACCTTACCCCACCCGACGTTGCTTCGCTACGTGTACAACGAATTGCCGGCTGATGAGCAGCACGAGCTAGAGGAGGCCTTGCAGCACGACCCTGAGCTAGCAATCGCCTGCGCCGACCTGCTGCTAGCCCAGCGTACCCTCGACCGGCTAGCCAGTGAGCCGCGGCCCGCGTGTACGGCCGCCATTTTACAGTACTCACGCACGTTTATGCGCTAGTCAATTTGCCTATACAACTACTTTACTCTCACTAGTTTCAGGAATTCCTACCAGCCCTTAGCCAGTGTGCGCAGCTCAGCATGCCGCACTGGCTAAGGGCTTTGCTGGGTACGGCAGGGCGTTTGTTTTTGGAGTAGCTTTGTGGTGGCTAGCTTCGGCAGCTTCATCGTTTATGACCCGTCCGGCCCGGTTTCGCTACTTTCTCGACTATTTCACGACCAATTTTCCGGAGCCGAAAACCGAGCTGGCCTACCGCAATCCTTACGAACTGATTGTGGCCGTGGTGCTGAGCGCCCAGTGCACCGACAAGCGGGTAAACCAGGTGATGCCCGCGTTGCTGGCGCAGTTTCCGACGGCGGCCGAGCTAGGCGTAGCTTCGGCCGACGATATTTTCCCGTTTATTCGTAGCGTTTCGTACCCCAACAACAAGGCCAAGCATTTGGCTGGCCTGGGCAAGTTGCTCACGGAAGAGTTTGGGGGCGAAGTGCCAAGCACCATTGAGGAGCTTCAGCGCTTGCCCGGCGTGGGCCGCAAAACGGCCAACGTGGTGGTATCGGTGATCTATAACCAGCCAGCGATGGCGGTTGATACGCACGTTTTTCGGGTATCGCATCGGCTAGGATTGGTGCCCCGCACGGCCACTACCCCGCTAGCCGTGGAGAAGGCCCTCGTCAAGTACATCCCGCAGGAAGTCATCCCGAAGGCGCACCACTGGCTCATATTGCACGGGCGCTACATCTGCGTGGCGCGCTCGCCGAAATGCAGCATTTGCCCGCTCACCGACTTTTGCGCCTATTATGCCAAGGAAGTGGCGGGCAAAGCCGGCGGGGCTAGTGTTGGGGTAGCCTCGGCGAAGAGCCACTTGTAGGCCGCGGCAAATTCGCGGCGCCAAAACCATTCGGCGTGTTGGCCATCGGCCAGCGTTTTGAATACCAGGTGATTATTCGGCACGCCGGCCGCGTACAGCGCATCGCGCACAGCAGCCATCAAGGGCACCATGCTGGGGCCTTCGCGGGTGCCGCTGAGTAAATAAAAACGCGTGCCGGGCAGCGGTGGGTGCTCGGCGAGGTAGGCGGGCAGCGCCGACCCGGCAAACCAGAAGGCCGGCGAAAAAACCCCTACCCGCCCAAACACCGCCGGGTGGCGCAGGGCTGCGTAGGTCGCCAGCAGCCCGCCCATGCTGGAGCCGGCCACGCCGGTAGCTTCGCGGCCGGGCTGGGTACGGTAGTGCTCATCGATGTAGGGCTTGAGCGTATTCGCCAGAAAATCAGCGTACTGCTCACCTTCGCCACCGCGTTGCAGGCGGCCATTGCGCCAGGGCGAGTATTCATCGAGGCGGCGGGCGCCACCGTTGTCCACTGCCACTACGAGGCAGCCTCCCAGGTCCTGGCCACTGGCGGCGAGCTGGTCGAGCGTTTCATCAATGCCCCATTCGCCGGCGAAAGACGTGGACTCATCGAATATGTTCTGACCGTCTTGGAGGTACAGCACTGGGTAGCGATGGGCGCTAGCGGCGTAGCCCGGCGGCAGGTATATCCACACCCGCCGCGTGCGCCGCAGCTGCGGAATAATAAATGCTTCGCTGATAATGTACACGTTGGGTGAGGCCGAATGCGGACGCGGCGGAATCAAGCCACCGGAGTCTTCCCAATTAAGCACCTGCTGCTCTACTACTTGGGGGCGGCGCCCGAAGACATAGTGCCGGTTGGGTATAGCACGATTATCGGCGTCGGTTTCGATGGTGGCCCAGCTGCCGCGCGTAAACTTATACTCCAAAGTGCCGAGGCTGGGCGGTACCGTAAGCGAATAGCTGCCACTGGTAGGGTCGAAGATGAGGGCAAAGGCCGGATCGTCGGTCGTCCAGTCGTTGCACGAGCCGGTGAGGTAAAGAGTAGCTCCGGCTGGCGTATTGCCAGGGACAGCCGTGAGCCGAAACGCTGCCGGAGCTGCCCCGCGCGCTCGACGCAGCCGGGAGAGTAGGCGGGAAAAAGTTTTTTTCATAAGCGCTAGGCGGCTAGCCGCTGGTAAAGGTGCGGGGCGCCCGCGAAGAATGCGCCCTACGCAGTGAGCACAAGGTGGTGCCGGCGCTGACGAGGGCGCTATGAAGCTTAACCACAGCTAGCAGAGGCTAGCCGACGATGGCCAGCTGGGCAGCGCCTACACCACCTTCGAGGTAAAGACAGTCTTATAGATCACGGCTAGGCCGCCGCGAGCACGTCGGCATCGTTGTGCGCCGGCGAGTTGACGCGCGTGGTGATGGTGTATTCGCGCATCAGGTGCGAATCGTAGGGCACGAGCAGCTGCTGGTGGGCGGCGGGCGCGAGGTCGGCGAGCCAGGCCTGCTCGGCTTCGGGGCCGGGCAAGATGACGGGCATACGGTTATGCAGCTTGGCCATTAGCTCATTGGGCTCGGTCGTGATGATGGTGAACGTAGGGTGCAACTCGCCAGTAGCGCGGTCGAGCCACTCGTCCCAAAGGCCGGCGAAGGCGAAAGGCTCCTCGCTATTCAGCAAGATGCGGTGCGGAATCTTGCCCCGCTCGGTAGCCTGCCACTCGTAGAAGGAGTCGGCCAGCACCAGGCAGCGCTTACGCGCCAGCAGCTGCCGGAAGCTGGGCTTTTCGACCAGCGTTTCGGCGCGCGCATTAATGGGCTTGGGGCCCGTGGCCGGGTCGCGGCTCCAGCTCGGCACCAATCCCCAGCTTACCAGCTGAATCTGGCCGGGCGCGGCATTGGTGATGATGGGCAGCGCCTGCGAAGGCGCGGCGTTGTAGTTGGGCGCGGGACTAGCGGCTTCTTTAGCGTTGAAACGCTTGGCTAGCGCCGGCGCGGGCGAGATAACGGTATAGCGACCACACATTTTGTCAGAACCGCGGATTCAGCGGATTTTTCGGATTCAGCGGATTTTGCAAACGATTACGCTAGTAATCTAGCGCCGTCTACGTCGATGCCTTACGAAAAAAACCGCCCATAAGGCGGCTTTTTGACCATCAACAAAATCCGCTTAATCCGAAAAATCCGCTTAATCCGCGGTCCTGACTACTTATACAGCAGCTCGTAATACTCCTTCGCCATGCGGGTGCTTTCAAATTGCGGCTCCACGTCCTTGGCCGCTGCTTTCACCACTTTCAAAAACTGCTTGGGCTGGTCGTAGTACAGCGGCACCACGGTGTTTTCGAGCACCGAAAGTAGCGTGTCAGCCTCCTGGGTATCCTTTTGGCCGTCGGGCAGCTGCACATCGGCGTGCTCGATGATAAAGCAGTTTTCGCCGTTCTTGGCAAATTCCGGGATCCAGCCGTCGGCGATGCTCAGGCTTACGCTGGCGTTCATGGCGGCGGTCATGCCGCTGGTGCCGCTGGCCTCGCGCGGGTAGCGGGGCGTGTTCAGCCAGATGTCGGAGCCCCGCTTCATTTCGGCCGACAGCGCCAGCTCGTAGCCCGTGAGCACGGCACAGCGCTTCAGCGCTTTCGTCTGGCGAATAATGTTGTTGAAGATGTTGATGGCACCGTAGTCTTTCGGGTACGGCTTACCAGCCCAAATAACCTGCACCGGGCGGCTATCGTCCGTCACGAGTTTCTTAAAGCGCTCAAAATCACGCAGGATAAGATCAGCACGCTTATAGGCGGCAAAGCGGCGGGCCCACACAATGGTGAGCGCGTCGGGGTCGAGCAGCGTGCCGGTTTGGTCGGCCACCGTTTTGAAAAACGCCTTTTTCAACTCCTTCTTGCGGGCCAGCAGCGCGGCGTCGTCCTTGGCTTTGAAGGCGGCGGCTAGCGGCGCATCGCGCCAGTAGGTACCGTTTTGGGCGTTGGTGATCGAAATAATGGGGCAGATGCCGGGGTAATGGCCCCACATTTCATTGGCCACGTCGCCGTGTACTTTGCTCACACCGTTGGCCTTGCGCGAAAAGCGCAGCGCGGTGAGCGTGTAGTTGAGCGAGTCGTTTTCGACGCGCGCCACGCGGCGGATTTCCTCTTCGGGCACGCCGCAAAAGAAGCTCATATCCTGGAGCAGCTGCATCGGATGCTCCTCATTGCCGGCTAGCTCGGGCGTGTGGGTGGTGAAAACCAGGCGCTTCTGCACTTCCGCCAAGTCGCGGCCGTGCTTGTCGTAGAGGTAGAAGGCGAGTGGCAAGCCGTGGCCTTCGTTGAGGTGATACACGTCGGTTTGGCGGCCCAGCACGTCGAGCAGCTTGCCGCCCCCGATGCCCAGCACCATGCTCTGCGCCACGCGGGCGGCAGTGTCGGGGTCGTAGAGGTGGTGGGTAATGGTGCGCGAGATGTAGTCGTTTTCCGGAATGTCAGTCGATAAGAAGAACATCGGCGCGGTGCCGAACGTCTCGGGCGCCAGGTACAGTGCCTTCACCTTTACTTCGGCATCGTGGATGGTAATGGGAAAGATGAGGCCCGTATCTTCCAAAAACGAGTAGGACTTTTGTTTGAAATCGGCCTTCATCGTCTGGTCGGGGTTGCGGTCCTGATCGTAGTAGCCATCCGTCCACAGGATACCGATACCGATCAGATTCTGCTTGAGCTCATAGGCCGAGCGCATGTGCGAGCCCGCCAGAAAGCCCAGGCCACCCGAGTAAGTTTTGAGAGCTTGGTCGAGGGCAAACTCCATCGAGAAGTAAGCCGCGGCCGTCTTGTACTTAGCGGCCGGAGCGGACGCTTTGAATTGAAAAGCCATTGACAAAAAGTAGTAGCGAGTTGGGTATAAGAGGGGTTGAGCAGCAAAGGAAGGGCGCGCAGCCCAAAGCTAACGGCCCACCCGGCACTAAGCCCGGGTAAACTGGTGCAGCTCATCCCATGAGGCGGCGTGCACAAGTCTTTTCGCTATAACAAAGGTTATGACTGCGTGCTGGTTGACGCCAATAATACCAAAGCGGCAAAAGGCAACCGCTTTGTTGAGTGAACCACCGGCTGTACGTAGGGGGTAGAAGTGATGAGCAGCGCTACTATCTTCGACTTAAATACCCTAACGGTGCCCACACGCACGGCGCAGGCAATTTAATCAAATAAATAACTAACAAATATTTATCTTTGCCTACCGCCGAGGCTTACTTGCCAAGGCAAACCGGCTATGTCTCTGCTTTTGCCACCTAAATTGAGTATCTTCCCAGCGATTATGAAAAATCTGACGCTGACGGCTAGCCTGCTGATTCTCTCCGCTTTTACCCCGCTTCTTTCTCACGTGGCTGAACCAAGTGCGCGCCCCCTGGCCAACGACCCCAATACCACCGCCGAAGTGCCTCAGGATAACAAGCTTGTTATCTATCAGCTGCTACCCCGACTGTTTGGCAATAAGGTAGCTTTGAATAAGCCTTATGGCACTGTGCTGGAAAACGGCTCGGGCAAGTTTAACGACATTACGAACCTGGCCCTAACCAAAATCAAGGAAATGGGCGTGTCGCACGTGTGGTATACCGGCGTGATTGAGCACGCCACCATGACCAGCTACCCCGCCGCTGGCCTGGCCGCCGACGATGCCGACGTGGTGAAAGGCCGCGCGGGCTCGCCCTACGCCATCCGCGATTACTACGACGTGGACCCCGACCTGGCCGTGAACGTCAAGAACCGCATGGCCGAGTACGAAGCCCTCGTCAAGCGCACCCACAGCCACGGGCTAAAGGTGATTATGGACTTTGTCCCCAACCACGTAGCCCGCGCCTACCGCTCGGATGCCAAGCCGGCGGGGGTGGTAGACCTCGGGGCGCAGGATGATAAAAGCCAGCACTTTGCTCCAAACAACAACTTTTACTACCTGCTGGGCCAGCGCTTTAAGGTACCGGCCAGCTACAACCCGCTCGGCCCATTGCAGGGCCCCGGTGAGGATAAGAAGTACAACGAATTTCCGGCCAAGGTCACGGGCAACGACGTATTTTCGGCAACCCCGAGCGTCAACGACTGGTTTGAAACTATCAAGCTGAACTACGGCATCGACTACCAGCGCGACCACCTGACGCGCTTCGAGCCCATTCCGGATACCTGGAAGAAGATGCGCGACATCCTGGTTTTCTGGGCGCAGAAGGACGTCGATGGTTTCCGGTGCGACATGGTCGAGATGGTGCCCGTCGAGTTCTGGGCCTGGGTTATCCCCGAAATTAAGAAGCTCAAGCCCGAGATTGTCTTCATCGGGGAGGCTTACAATCCGAAGGAGTATGACACGTATTTCACCAAGGGGCACTTCGATTTTCTCTACGATAAGGTGGGGCTCTACGACGGCCTGCGTCGCCTGATGCGCCAGGAAGGTGACGCCGACGATATCACCCGGGTGTGGCGCGAGCAGACCGTCGGCTTCGGCTCGCAGATGCTGCGCTTCCTCGAAAACCATGACGAGCAGCGCATTGCCTCCAAAGAGTTTGCCACTGACCCGCACCGCGCCATTCCGGCCATGACGGTGTCGGCCACGCTGGCCAGCGGGCCCGTGATGCTCTACATGGGCCAGGAGGTGGGCGAGCCCGCCCGCGGCAGCGAGGGCTTTTCGAGCGAAGACGGCCGCACTACACTCTTCGATTATTGGGGAGTGCCCGAGCACCAGAAATGGATGAACCAGGGCAAGTTTGACGGCGCCCGGCTGAGTGCCGATCAAAAGCAGCTGCGCGACTTTTACAAGCGCTTGCTCACGCTAGCCAGCGGCAGCGAAGCCATTCGCAAGGGCCGCTTCTACGAGCTGCAAGATGCCAACAACCTCAGCAAGGAATACAACCAGCGGCACCTTTATTCCTTTCTGCGCTACACCGATGGGCAAAAGCTGCTGATAGTGGTCAATTTTAGCGACAGCAAGACGTATAAGCCCACCATCGTGCTTCCCAATGAGGTGCAGGCTACCATCGGCCTCGATATCCGCCGCCCTTATTCGTGCCAGGACTTGCTTAACTACGGCCAGTCGCAGCCAGGCTTGGCGCTAACGCTACCGCCGCTCAGCGCGATGGTGCTCGAACTCAAGCAGTAGCAGTCTTTTTTGGGCTGGAGCTGAAGCAGGTAAAAGGCTAGTCGCGGGCGGCTGGCCTTTTTGCTTTCTGTCCATTTATTCCTCGTGCCCCGGCAAAGAGCTAGTTGGCGTCGGCGCCCGGCGCTCCTGCTCGGCGCTTAGCCGCTCGGCAGCCGAAGGCTGCTTCAGGCCGCTGAGGTTGGGCTGGCCGGCATCGACCCAGCAGGTGTACCAAAATGCCCCGATGAGGCGAACCGCGTAGCGCATCTGGCGCTCTACCTGGCCGTGCAGGCGTCGGTGGTAAGCCTGGCTAAACTCCCGCGAGTAAGTGCGAATCGTGAGGGCGCCGCGCTGCTCATAGCCAAATTTCCTATCTTCCGGTAGCTCCTTCGCCACGGCGCGCTCCAGACTGAACACCGAATCGACGGCGGCGTGCGCCCGCGCCACGGCCGCCCACCCCGCTTCGGTGGGCTGCGCCAGGTAGGGCGCCGGGCCGGTCAGCAAATCATAATCGCTGGCTAGCAGCTCGGGCAGGCGCGACTCCCAGAGCGCGTGAATGCCCCGTTGGTTGGTAAGCTGGCCGTTGTAGTTGCGGGTAGTATGCAGCGGCACGCAGGCGTCGGCTACGTAGTGGCCCATATCGGCGGCTAGCCGCAAGATCTTGTCCGCGTCCTGGTCCCGAAAAGCCGCTGTGAGCTGGTTTTTCATCGTCGCTATTTGCCAGGGCACGATGCCGTGGCGCAGCAGCGAGTCTTCGCCTCCCAGTTGAAATACCGCGTCGGCGTAGTGGCGCGGCAGGCCCCGGCCATGGCTGGTGAGGGCGCTATCGCCGTAGGCATCGACGTCGAGAAAGTGACGCGGCGCCTCGGTAGGCACCACTGTGCGCCGCGAGTCGGGCCGGGTGGCGTTGGTGGTGAGGTAGTCGATGTTGGCCTTGAAGAAGGGCAACATCTCGGGCGGCAGCGTATACACCGCCAGCCGGTTGAGGAGCCGGTGCCCAAAGAAGCCCCACGCCTGCACCGGGCTAGCCGGCGCCAGCAGCAAAGCCAATGCACATAACCAACCGGTGAATGTTTTCAAGCCAAACGCTGCGGTAAAGTGCCTTGCCTAGAGCGGTTTTAGAAACAGTATGCAGAGGTAGCTGGCTGTTGCGCGGACTTTGTAGTCCGCGGCGGGCAGCAGCCAAGTCACGGACTACAAAGTCCATGCAACAGCCAGCTGTACCCTGATCCTAAAGCCGCTCTAAGTAGTAACAAATAGGGGTAAGCATACCCCGCTAAATCGGTATTACCTTAAGCCGCCAGTTCGCCGGCCCTATGCTTGGCGCTAGCGACGCCCAGCGGTCGGAAACTTCATCCGGTAGTCGTGCTTCACATCGCCCTTACTGATGCGCGAAAGCTTGCCTTTTAGCAGCTGCTTTTTGAAAGCGGAAAGCTTATCGGTGAACAATATACCTTCGAGGTGATCGTATTCGTGCTGAATAATGCGGGCGGCCATCCCGCTGAATGCCTCCTCGTGTACTTGGCGGTTTTCATCTTCGTAGCGCAGCACGATGTCGGCGTGGCGCTGCACCAGCTCGCGCACCCCCGGAATGCTGAGGCAGCCTTCCTCGAAGCCCCATTCGCTGCCGGTTTCACTCACCATCTGCGGGTTGATGAAGGCCCGCTTGAGGGGCGCCTCGGTGATTTCTTCGGGGCTAGCCACTTCTACGGGCTCGTCGTCCTCGTCTTCATCGGCCGTGAGCATGGGGCCCGAGTCCATCACAAACAAGCGCACGCCGCGCCCAATTTGCGGCGCCGCCAGCCCCACACCGTGGGCCGAGTACATGGTTTCGAACATATCCTGCACCAGCTTTTCGAGGTCGGCGGCGGGCAGGTCGGCGGGCAGGTCTTTGGCGAGGGTTTTGAGAACGGGGTCGCCGATGGCAACAATCGGGAGAATCATTAGCGGAGGGGGGATGCTAAAAATGACTGAAGAATGAGGGCCGCGCTCACCTTATCGACGGTCGCTTTATCCTGGCGGGCTTTGCGGCCGAGGCCGCCGGCCAGCATGGCCTGCTTGGCCAGCCGCGAAGTAAAGCGCTCGTCGATTTCGTGCACTGGCACCAGCGGCAGCTCGCGGCGCAGGCGGCGCAGCAGGCCCACCACGGCGCTGGTCGAGTCGGTGGGCTCATTGAGCAGCGTGCGGGGCATGCCCACTACCAGCGCCGCCAGCGGCTCGCGCTGGTGGTAGTCGAGCACAAATTTTACTAAATCCTGGCTGTGAATAGTATCCAGGGGCGAGGCAATCAGCTGCAAAGGGTCGGTAATGGCCAGGCCCACCCGCTTGTGGCCATAGTCGATGGCAAGAATGCGGCCGGTAGTGGAAGTTGACATGGCGAAGAGCAGCTAGATTCCGCAAAGATACGACTTGCCGGTAGGGGCGTACCCCGCACGGGCGGGCTGACTCACTATCGGCTGGCGGCGCAGACAGTTTTCGGCGCTACTCCCCCGCCCACACCAGTCGGGTACTAAACGGCCAGGGAGTTTCCCCGGCCCTACTTACGCCCGTGGTAGTGATCGGGGAAGCTCCTCCGGCCTTGCCCACGGCCCGGCAGTGGTCAGGGAAGCTCCCCCGGCCTTGTACCACCGGCGGGCGGCGGGGAGTGGCCGGGGAGTTCTCAGGTGGTCAACCAGCGGCCCGAGAACCACACTAGCTTAACTAGCAGGTATAGACTGCCAAGCGTTCTTGCCTTTTACCAGTAAAATGTAGACGCTTAGCCTGAAAACAGGACTATTTGACCAGCAACTTTGGCGGCTCCGTTTGAAATGCGATAAATTTGAGCGAATTACTGTGCAGTCCTATTAGTCGGGTTAAATTTATCTATACTGCGGATCCCTGTATGTTTATTCCGCCGTCACCGGCTGCTGGTGCTCCAGTAGTATCCCCTACTTATTCGGCTAGCCCGCCAAACGCCTCGCACAAGGGCTGGCGCTGGCGGGCAGCTATGCTACCACTAGCGGCGTTAGGGATTGGCATTATTCTCGGAACCAACCCATTTAGCCCCCATACCGACAACCCGGACGCCACGGCGCGGGGCTACCTGCGCTACAAAGAAATTCTGAGCTACGTCGACCGCGACTACGTCGATTCGGTCGATGCCGATGGCCTCACCGACTACGCTGTGGCGCAGCTGCTGGCCAAGCTCGACCCCCACTCGGTCTACATTCCGGCCCGCGACCGCGAGCGCACCGATGCTTTTTTGCAGAGCTCATTTGATGGCGCTGGGCTGGATTTCAACCTGTTTCGCGATACGGCTACGGTAGTGACGACCACCGCCGGTGGCCCGTCCGAAGTGGCTGGCCTGCACCCCGGCGACCAGCTCTTGCGCGTGGGTGACGTGCCCGTGGCCGGCGCCCACGTGGGGGCTACTCAGCTTTCGCAGCTACTACGCGGGGCGCGAGGCAGCAGCCTCAGCCTGCTGGTAGCGCGGTCCCACCAGCCGCAGCCCCTCAGCTTTCGCGTGGTGCGTGGCCAGCTCCCCAATGCCTCGGTGGAGCCGGGCGTGCTGCTGGAAGATGGCCAAGTCGGCTACATCAAAGTCAACCGCTTTGCCACCAATACTTACGAAGAGTTTAAGACCCAGCTAGCCGACTTGCAGCGCCAGGGGGCGCACCGGCTGGTGCTGGACCTGCGCGGCAACCCCGGCGGCTACCTCGACCGCGCCACCCGGCTCGCCGACGAGTTTATTGCCGGCTCGCGCAAGCTGGTGTACACGATTGGCAAAGACGAGCAGTACGCCTCCCAGACCTACGCCCACGTGGCCGGCGAGTGGGAGCAGCCCCCGCTAGTGGTGCTAGTGGATGAGAACAGCGCCTCGGCCGCGGAGGTACTCGCCGGCGCCCTGCAAGACCACGACCGCGCCCTGCTGGTAGGCCGCCGCACCTTTGGCAAGGGCCTAGTGCAGCAGCCCTTCCCGCTGCAAGAAGGTGGCGAGCTGCGCCTAACGGTGGCGCGCTACTATACGCCTAGCGGCCGCTGCATCCAAAAGCCCTACGGCCCTGACAAAGAAACTTATAACCACGAGCTAACCGAGCGCCAGCTGCACGGCGAGCTAACCACGGCCGATAGTGCCCGGTTTGCTTCGGGGCTGCGGTTTCACACCGACCACGGCCGGGTGGTATACGGTGGTGGCGGCATTATGCCCGATGTATTCGTCCCGAACGACTCGCTGCAAAACTCGGCTTATTATCTACGTCTGCGCAACCTGGGCGTGCTGCGGGCTTACGCCGTGGTTTTTTATGAGCAACACAAAACCGAGCTGACCGGCCTGCGTTTCGCGCAGTACCAGGCGGTGTTTCGTATCACTGACACCGAGCTGGATGGCTTGGTCCGGTTAGCGGCCCAGGCGGGCCTCCGCCCCAATCCGGCGGGCCTACGCCGCTGCGCGCCCGCCGTGCGCAACAGCCTCAAGGCCTGGATTGCACGCATTGCCTACGGCCCCGAAGCCGGCCGGGCCATCTTACGCGAAGACGACGTGGAGCTACAACAGGCGCTCCACGTAGTGCAGGACAGCACTGCTCAGCTAGCCTTGGTAGGTAAGTAAATTAAAACCTTACCGATTACGGCCGTATTGCTCGTGGCTGCTTACCCAGTCGCTGCCCGAAATGGCAGCTCCCAGGCTCAGCTCGCCGGCCAATACCACGCCCGCCACGATTTCGGCAAACTTATAGACGGTGCCCTCGCCTACGCAGCCCAGCATCCGCAGGCACTCGTTTTGAGTGGCTAGCCCCGTGCCGCCGCCGTAAGTAGCCACAATGAGCGACGGAATAGTAATGCTGAGGTACAAATCACCCTCCTTGGTCACCTCCGTATAAAGCACCCCAGCCGACGACTCGCTGACGTTGGCTACATCTTGCCCCGTGGCGATGAAGAGCGCAGTAATACCGTTTGCTGAGTGCACGCCGTTGTTATTAGCCCCGGCTAGAAAGGCCCCGACATTGCTCACCTGGGCATGGTAGGCGAGCTGCTCGGGTGTCACGTGCAGGCGCTGTTGCAGCACGTCGCGTTTCACCACGGCCTCGGCCACCACGCGCTTACCCCGGGTACGCAGCATGTTTAGTTGCGAGGCTTTTTTGTCGGTGGCAAAGTTTGACTCCAGGTAGAAATGGCGGATGGGCGCGCCCGGGTAGTTTTCCAGTATCCAGGAGCAAGCGGCAGAGGTGGCGCGGCTCACCATGTTTTGGCCC
>CAZERY010000007.1:0-43064 GCA_964514915.1 uncultured Hymenobacter sp. | reverse complement strand
GAACAGGTATAAGCCTTCAATGTTTTGGCTAACAAGCAATAACAACTCTAATAAGCCACAAAAAAGGCGCGGCAGAAATTTCTGCCGCGCCTTGCGCTACGAGTAGCAAAAAGTACTAACCCAGGTTATTAGAAGTGGCTTTGGCCGTCAAGAACTCGCGATTAAGGATAGCGATGTTCTCCAGCGAGATGCCCACCGGGCACTCCGCCGCGCACGAGCCAATATTGGAGCAAGCGCCAAAGCCTTCGATATCCATCTGAGCCACCATGTTTTCAACGCGGGTCTTGGCTTCTACCTGGCCTTGGGGCAACAAGGCGAGCTGCGAAACCTTGGCACTCACGAAGAGCATAGCCGAAGCATTTTTGCAAGCTGCTACGCACGCACCGCAGCCAATGCAAGTAGCTGCCTCAAAAGCCCGGTCAGCAATTTCTTTCGGAATTGGAATTTCGTTGCCGTCGGGCGTGCCGCCAGTATTCACACTCACGTAGCCGCCCGCCTGGATGATGCGGTCGAAGGCGGAGCGGTCCACGCTCAGGTCTTTATTAACCGGGAAAGCGTTGGCGCGCCAGGGCTCGACGGTAATGGTATCGCCATCCGAAAACTTACGCATGTGGAGCTGGCAGGTAGTGGTACCCTTCTCCGGGCCGTGCGAGCGACCGTTGATAAATAAGTCGCACGAGCCACAAATGCCCTCGCGGCAGTCGTGGTCGAAAGCCACCGGGTCTTGCCCCTTATGCAGCAAGTCCTCGTTGAGCACGTCAAGCATTTCCAAGAACGACATATCGGGCGATATCTCATTCACTTTGTACTCCACAATCTGACCTTCGGTCTGGCGGTTGGGCTGCCGCCACACGCGCAGCGTCAGGTTCATGGGTTTAGCGTTGGGGTTGGAACCGGCCATTATTTGGTAGCTATTAGCTGTTGGCTGATAGCTGTTAGCTTTCGTTGCTTTGTTAGTGCCCGCACGGAGCTAGTAGCTAACAGCCAAAGGCTAACAGCTCAATATAAATTACTTATAGCTGCGCTGGGTCAGCTTCACGTTTTCGAACACTAGCTCTTCCTTGTTGAGGCGCTCGGGTTGGTTATCACCCATGTATTCCCAGGCCGCTACGTAAGCATAGTGCTCATCATCGCGCTTGGCTTCGCCTTCTTCGGTGGCGTATTCTTCCCGGAAGTGACCGCCGCAGCTTTCGTTGCGGTCGAGGGCATCGTCCACCATCAACTCCCCGAGTTCGAGGAAGTCAGCTACGCGGCCAGCCTTTTCGAGGGCTTGGTTCATTTCTTCGCCGGTGCCCACCACTTTCACGTTCTGCCAAAACTCACTCCGCAGCTTCTGAATCTCCGCTTTCGCGTGCTTCAGCCCTTTCTCATTGCGAGCCATCCCGCAGTACTCCCACATCAGGTGGCCGAGCGCCTTGTGAAACTCATCGGGCGTCCGGTTGCCATTGATGCTCAAGAGCTGCTCCACGCGGGCCTGCACGCCAGCCTTCGCCTCGGCAAATGCGGGGTGATCGGTAGTAACTGGCTTGGGTGGCGTGGCCGCCAGCTGGTCGCCAATGGTGTACGGAATTACGAAGTAGCCGTCGGCTAGCCCCTGCATGAGCGCCGAAGCACCGAGGCGGTTGGCGCCGTGGTCCGAGAAGTTGCACTCGCCTGCGGCGTAGAGGCCCGGAATGGTAGTTTGCAGGTTATAGTCAACCCACAAGCCGCCCATGGTATAGTGCACCGCGGGGTAGATGCGCATGGGCATCTCGTAGGGGTTTTCGTCGGTAATCTTCTCGTACATCTCGAAAAGGTTGCCGTACTTTTGGCTCACTGCCTGCGCGCTGGTGCGCTTGATAATGTCGGCAAAGTCGAGGTATACTGCTAGCCCCGAAGAACCTACGCCCCGGCCTTCGTCGCACATCTGCTTGGCATTGCGCGAGGCCACGTCGCGTGGCACGAGGTTACCAAAGGCCGGATACTTGCGCTCCAGGAAGTAATCGCGGTCGTCTTCTTGAATGTCCTGAACCTTGATTTCGCCCTTGCGCAAGCGCTCGGCCATCTCTTTGGTCTTCGGAACCCATACGCGGCCATCGTTGCGCAGCGATTCCGACATTAGCGTTAGTTTCGACTGGTAGTCGCCCGATACCGGGATGCACGTCGGGTGAATCTGGGTAAAGCAGGGGTTGGCGAAGTAAGCACCTTTTTTATGCGCCCGCCAGGCAGCCGTGACGTTGCAATACTTGGCGTTGGTGCTGAGGTAGAATACGTTGCCGTAGCCGCCCGTGGCTAGCACCACCGCGTGCGCCGCGTGGGTCTGCACCTCGCCGTTAACCAGGTTGCGCGTTACAATACCACGAGCCTGGCCATCAACCACTACAACATCGAGCAGTTCCGAGCGCGTGTACATTTTCACCTTGCCGTAGGCAATCTGGCGGCTGAGCGCTGAATAAGCACCTAGCAGCAGTTGCTGGCCAGTTTGGCCGCGGGCGTAAAACGTCCGGCTTACCTGCGCACCGCCAAAAGAGCGGTTGGCCAGCAACCCACCGTACTCGCGGGCAAAGGGTACGCCCTGGGCCACGCACTGGTCAATAATATTAACTGATACCTGAGCTAGCCGGTACACGTTGGCTTCCCGAGCGCGGTAGTCGCCGCCCTTAATAGTGTCGTAAAACAGACGGAAAACCGAATCGCCGTCGTTCTGGTAGTTTTTAGCCGCGTTGATGCCGCCCTGCGCCGCGATGGAGTGCGCCCGCCGGGGCGAATCATGGTACGTGAAGGCCTTGACGTTGTAACCAAGCTCGGCGAGGGAGGCCGCCGCCGCCGCGCCCGCTAGCCCAGTACCGACCACGATCACGTCGTACTTCCGCTTGTTGGCGGGGTTCACGAGTTTGACGTTGAACTTATGCTTGTCCCATTTTTCGGCCAAGGGGCCTTCGGGCGCTTTTGAATTCAGAATCATATACGGATAGCCAAGATACTGTCAAAAAGGAACCTAGTTGAACGCCAGCGTGAGGTGGTGAAGCACCGCAGGCACACTGCTTAGGAGTGCACCTTCTTCGTTGGTAAATAGGATGAAATACAGCGGCATCGATGCGAAGCCCGCCGAAACTAGGACAGCGAACACGTAGCCAAAGTTCTTAATTAGGGGCATGTATTTGCGGTGGTTCAGGCCCAGGGTTTGGAAGCCCGACCGGAAGCCGTGCCAGAGGTGGTAGCCCAGGCTAGCCTGCGCAGCTACGTAGAGCAGCACGTACCACCACTGGTGAAACGACGTTACCACTACTTTATACAAGTTATCGTTGTGGTTGATGTCGGGGTCGGGCGTGCCAAAGCGCGCGCGCCAGAAGAAATTATACAGGTGCACAATCAAGAACACCAGAATAATAGAACCCAGAATGCCCATGTTGCGCGAAGTCCACTCCGAGTTTTGCTTGGCTTCCCACTTGTCGTAGCCGTGCGAGCGGGCGCCTTGGTTGCGGCGCGTCAGGATCAGTGCTTCGTAGATGTGGAAGCCAAAACCCAGCACCAGGCCCCACTCAATGGTCCGAATGATAGGGTTGTGCCCCATAAAATGCGAGTAGGTGTTGAAGGCTACGCCATCGTCGTGGGCAAAGAGCTGGAAGTTGCCCACCAGGTGCACCACCAGAAACGTGCAGAGAAACAGGCCCGTAAGGGACATGATAATCTTGCGACCGATGCTGCTGGTGAAGGTTTTTATAAACCAATTCATAGAATTTTCAGTCGAAAAAAAGACCGTTTGTGCTGCCCAAAGGTAGGGCCACCTAGCGGCTTTGCCCAAAGTAAAACTAGTGAGCCAGCCTTATTTAGAAAGGTTCAAACCAGGTGCTTCATCTCCAGCCAAGCCGGATGAATCAATCTGACTCAAATGCCGTTAGGCGATCTGCCTCGCCGCTCGGATAACTAGTGGCCGGCCAGAAAGGTTGATTGGTTAGATTAACCGAATAAAAAGTGTGATTTTTGTGCGGGCAACGGGTTTCTAAAGTCAGATGTAATATGCAATTTCTCTTATCCTGGGGTGGAAGTACAAAGCGCAGTGCGTGGCTGTTGGCCTGGCTGCTAATGGGGCTAGCCTGGCTGCGGCCTGAGTTGGCGCGAGCTTCGCACCTGCGCGCCGGTGAGATTCAGGCGAAGGTGGATACCATTACCGGTAACCCCAACCACTTGTATTTTAAGCTGACGCTTTACCGGGATATTAACGGGGTAGACCAGCCCACTGTCACCATTTATTTTGGTGATGGCACGCGGCAAGATGGGATCCCGAAAGCGACTACTACCCGCATTGCTTCGGCCGAAACCGACATTTTTACTTACAACTTCGACCATACCTACGGGGGCGCAGGCAACTATACGATCAGCTTTGTGGGGGAAAACCGCAACGCGAACGTGGTGAATATGTCGAACTCGAATGGTCAGACGTTTTACATTTCCACGTCTATTACCATCAACCCAGCTTTTATAACGGGTCGCAACCATACGCCAATCCTGCGGGCACCGGCTATCGACCGGGCGGCGGTGGGGCAGGTTTTTTTGCACAATCCGGCTGGCTACGATGCCGATGGGGATTCACTGTCCTATAAGCTCCAACCTAGCCGCCAAGTGGCGGGCGGCACTCAGACGGCCGACGTGAACAACCGGCCAGACTCGGTGCGCTGCACTAATTACGTGTATCCCAACTCGCCCTCTATTTCGCCCGCTGCTACGCAGGTGGCTTACGCGGGGGTGCCGGTGGGGGTGCCTGGGGCCCCAGCTATTATCATAATAGATCCGCTTACGGGGCAAATGACGTGGAATGCGCCGAGTCGAGCGGGGTATTATAACGTCGCCTTTGTCGTGGAAGAATGGCGCCGCCTGGCGAATGGCCGGCGCGTGCAGATTGGCAGCGTGATCCGCGATATGCAGATTATCGTGACGGCTACTACCAACTTGCGGCCTACCATTACGGTACCCGCCGACGTGTGCGTGGTGGCGGGCACCCCCGTTACGTTGAATATATCAGCGATCGATAACGCGTCGGGAGGCGCCACTGCCACTTCGGTTTCCCTATTTGCCTACAGTGGTATTTTGCCGCCGGCCACGTTTACCCAAACCTCGACGGGGACTACCTCAACGGGCACTTTCCGCTGGACGCCCGATTGCAGCAACGTGTCGAACCAGCCCTACGTGGTGGTTTTTAAGGCGCAGGACAGTCCGACGGCGGCCTCGGGGGCCCCGATTTTGATTGACGAAAAACCGGTGCGCATCACCGTAGTGGGCCCGCCGCCGCAAAACGTGCGGGGTACGCCGGCTTCTTCGGCTGCAGGCTTGGTAAGCCTCATTACCTGGGACCGCTACACCTGCCAAAATGCTAGCCAGCTGCTGATTTTTCGGCGGGAAGGCTGCTATGCCTACACGCCAGGCACCTGCGATACGGGCTTGCCAGCGGGCTCGGGCTACGTACAAGTGGGCTCGGTACCCGTGACCGCCACCACTTTCACCGATGATAATGCGGGCGCGGGTCTTACGCGGGGCCGCACGTACAGCTACCGCGTCTACGCTACCTTCCCGCTGCCTGGTGGTGGTAATAGCCTTGTTTCCAACGAGGCCTGCTTGGCTTTTAGCGGCCGCTCGGCTCGGCTCACCAACGTGGACGTAAACGCCACCGACGCCACCCAGGGCCAGATAACGGTGAGGTGGAGCCAGCCCCGTGCTGATAACAACGCCACGTTTGGCGCACCGTTTGGCTACCGCCTCGGCCGGGCCGTTGGTACCAGCACCACCTTCACGCCGATTGCGACCATCACCAACCTGGCCGATACCACCTACCTAGACCGGGGCCTGAATACGGTTGACAACCAATACCAGTACCAGCTTACTTTTTTCAACACCGACCGCTCAACGGGTACGGCTGTGGAGAAAAGCGAAACGGCTGCCCTAGCTACTAGCGTGCGTACCAGCCTGGTGCCCGATGGGCTAGCTAATACTGTTACTGTCAATTGGGCCTACAGTGTGCCGTGGGATAATACCAAGCAGCCCACCCGTATTTACCGGCTCAACCCGGCGCCGGGCAGCACCTTCACGCAAATCGGCACGGCTACGCCGGGCGCCACCAGCGGCACGTACGTCGACCGCGACCCCACGCTCCAGCATGGCCTGCAATACTGCTACTACGTGCAAACGAATGGGCAGTACCCCGACTTCGTAAACTCGGCTGGCCAACCTATTCTGACCAACCTGCTCAATAATAGCCAGCAGACGTGCACCATCTTGCAAGCCACGCCATGCACGCCGGTGCTGAGCATTCGGCCCACCAATTGCGACAGCTTAGCGGCGCTGCCTTCTTTCCTGCCTACCAATTATCGCTACCAAAACAACCTGAGCTGGACCGTCGGCAACACGCCCGCCGGGTGCAGCACGGCGGCAGCTTACTACCGCATCTTGCGTAGTGATTCGCCGGCGGGCCCCTACGTGGCCCTCGATTCGACTACGCGGCTCAGCTATGCCGACCGTTTTCTGACGCACGCTAATTATTGCTACATCGTGCAAGCTGTGAGCGCCCAGGGCATCCGTAGCGCGCGTAGCAATTCGGTTTGCCAGGATAATTGCGTGTTCTTCCTGCTGCCCAACATCTTCACGCCAAATGGCGATGGCAAGAACGACGTGTTCCGGCCCAAGACGGCCAGCGAGGTACGCCGCACGCACATCCAGATTTTCAATCGCTGGGGCCGCAAGGTGTATGAAAGCGACCAAGACCCCTACATCAACTGGACGGGTGGCGGCGTAGCTGGCGAAAGCGACACCAGCGGCTTGGTATCGGGCGGTATTTACTACTACCTGGCCGAGGTCGAGTTTGAAGATGCGGCCCAAACCAAGCGCACTTTCAAGGGCTGGGTGGAGATTATTCGCTAGCCGCCAACCAGCCGTATTGAAAGAGCCGCCCCAACGGGGCGGCTCTTTTGCTTTTACTTTTCCAGCCCACCGGCGCGGTGGGGGTTACCATTCGTCTAATTTCAGGTATTTTGACTTCTTCTACTTCCTCCGAAGCCGCTGTGACGGCCGTCGTTTTTCCGGGCCAGGGCTCGCAGTTCCCGGGTATGGCCCGTGAGCTGCGTGAGCAAAGCGAGGCTGCCCGCGCCCTGCTCACGCAGGCCAACGATATTCTGGGTTTCAGCCTGACCAAGCTTATGTTTGAGGGCACCGAAGAAGACCTGCGGCGCACCGACGTCACGCAGCCCGCCGTATTCGTGCACTCGGTGGCGCAGTTTGCGGCCCACTCCGAGGTGCAGCCCGCCATGGTGGCCGGCCACTCGCTGGGCGAGTTTTCGGCCCTGGTAGCGGCTAGGGTGCTCACCTTCGCCGATGCGCTGGCGCTGGTGGCCCGGCGGGCCCAGGCCATGCAGGCCGCCTGCCAAGAGCAGCCCGGCACCATGGCCGCCATCCTGGGGCTAGCCGACGACGTAGTAGAGCGCATTTGCCAGGAAATAACTGCTGGGGGCGATGTAGTAGTGGCGGCCAACTACAATTGTCCCGGCCAGTTGGTCATTTCGGGTTCGGCCGAGGGCATTGCCAAAGCCTGTGAAGCCCTGAAAGCCGCCGGAGCCAAACGCGCGCTGCCCCTGGCGGTTGGCGGCGCCTTTCACTCGCCCTTGATGCAGTCGGCCCAAGCTGCACTGGCTGAAGCGATTGAGAAAACCACCTTTCAGCCCGCTCGCTGCCCCGTGTATCAAAACGTGGATGCTGCCCCCCACAACGACCCTGCCGAAATCAAAGCCAACCTGCTGGCCCAGCTCACCGCTCCCGTGCGCTGGACGCAAAGTGTGCAGGCAATGGCTACCCACGGCGCAACTACTTTCCTGGAATGCGGCCCCGGCAAGGTGCTGCAAGGCTTGGTGAAGAAAATAGCGCCCGCCGCTACGGCCGGCTCGGTAGGGTAGGTGCGGCGGACCGAGCTACTAGTGAATAGCCCCACGCGCCGCTATCTGGTTTTGCTGCTGCTTGCTGCCTTGCTAAGCGGGGGGCTCTATTGGTATGTAGCAAGCTCAGGGCTAGCCGGCACCGCCGATACGTATAGCTACGTGTCGGCGGCCTACAAACTACAGCAAAGTGGCCGATTGCTGCCGGCCGCTGGCCAGGCTTATCAGTGGTGGCCGCCCTTGTTTATCCTGGTGTTGCGTCTGGTTGGAGCCGCCGAAGGAGTGAGGTGGCTCAACGGCGTGTGCTTGGTAGGGGCACTGCTAGCTTGGAGTACCGTGGGCTACTGGCTGCTACCAGTTCGGCGCGCGTGGGCGTTGCCATTGCTAGTGGCGCTGGGTAGCCCGACGCTGGTAGTAAGTAAGTTTCTATGGTCAGAATCGCTGCTCAATGTTCTGTGGGCGAGCTATTTCTTAATGTTCTTGGCCTGGCTGCGGCGTGGCGGCTGGAGACTCGGGCTGCTTGCGACTATCTTGGGTTGGCTGCTGCCGCTGCAACGTATTGCGGGCGCATTTTTGTTATTGGGCGTGGGTCTGGGGCTAGCTTGGCCTGGCACACCACGCTTAGCCCAGCCTAACCGGCGGGCGCAGATGATACATTTCGCCGGAGTAAGCAGTGGCTTGGTACTATGGCAGCTGCACCAATCAATGCTGGGCAACACGCTTGCCCTGCCTCAGGATCCCTACCAGGCAGTAGCGAGCTTTGGTTTCGTAATGGGGCGGTGGCTGGTTCCGCTACCAGCCGTATGGCTAATTTCGGTTCCTAGTTTCTGCTGGATACTGTTGCTAATGGGCGTAGTAAGGCTGCTATGGCCCCAGCAAACAGGCAGGCTCGCAAGCATCGGTGGGTGGTCTGCCAGCTGGTCGCTGCTGGGCGCCCGTTTACTTTTTGGTGCGCTGGTGAGCACCCTAATTCTTTTAATAGGGAGTGTGTTGACTGGGCGGGCGGGCGCAGGAGTACATGAAGCCGAGCGCTTTATAACAGCATTATACCCACCTGTGGTACTACTAGTGCTGCTAATTTGGCGCAGTCAATACCGCTGGCTCGGAAGTAGCCTGCTGACTGCTTGGCTTCTGTACCAAGCTGTGCGACTAGGACATAATGTTCAGTACTTGCGCCACGTGCGCCCCATTGAACTGAACTACCCCCATCCAAGAGCCTTTTGGGAGCAGGCTGCTAAGGCTGCCACGCGTGTACGGCCAAGCTATCGGGGCACGCCGCCAGCAGTTCCGCAATGGTCTGGTGCAGCTGCGGATGCCGGAGCTGCGGCGCCAGCTCGGCCAGCGGTACCAATGCAAACCGCCGAGCCGGCAACGCCGGGTGCGGCACCGTGAGCGTGGGCGTGGCAATAATCTCTTGGTCAAAAAGCAAGATGTCGACATCGAGCGTACGGGCACCCCAGTGCACCAGGCGCTGGCGGCCCTGCGCCTGCTCGGCGGCCTGGCAAGCCACGAGCAGGCTAGCAGGCAGCAGCGTAGTGGCCACGGCCAGCACCTGGTTGAGGAAGGCTGGCTGCTCTTCGAGCCCCCAAGCGGCCGTTTCATAGATGGCTGAGGCCGCCACCAGCTGCCCTGCACTAGCGGCGAGGTTGTGGCGGGCCTGGGCTAGCCGCGCTGCGCGGTCGCCCAGGTTGCTGCCCAGTAGCAGGTAGGCGAGCGAGGTAGCCATCAGTGCGCCATAAAGAATGCCGCGGTGCGCTCGGCGATGAAGTGCGCCGGGGCAGGCAAAGTAGAATTAGCCCAAGGATGGGCCCCGCCAAACTGGTGCCCCGCGCTAGGCACCACCAAAACTTCGGCCGACGGCTGGCTGGCTTGCAGCTGGTAGACGGCGGCGAGCGGCACCGTCTCGTCTGCATCGCCGTGGATGAGTAGTACCGGCTGGCGCAGGCCAGGCATCAGTTGCGGCAAGTCGAGCCGGGTGCGGTGAGCAAAAAAATCTTCGGCAATCTGGTAATACATCGGCAGCTGCTGGCCGGTGCGCTTATTCAGCACGTGCAGCACGCCCTCGCGCTCCCACTGTGCCAGTACCTCGGCGGGCCAGCGCGGGTGCAGGTCGGCCACGGCGGCCCAGGTGGCTACGGCGCGTACGCGGGCATCTTCGGCAGCCTTAAGCAGCACCAGCGCCCCGCCGCGGCTGTGGCCCATCAGGTAGAGGCGGCTGGGGGCGAGCTCGGTGGCGGGTAAAGGAGTGGCGCCCGGCGTGTGCAAGGCGTCGAGCAGCTGGCCGAGGTCATCGAGCTCAAGGCTAAAATTATTGTTGCCAAAGGCTGCCAGATCTTCCAAGTCGCCGGTGCCGCCTATCACCACCCCGTTGTGCGAGAGGTTGAGCTTGACGAATACAAACCCTTGTTCGGCAAAAAAACCGGCCAGCAGCCCGAAGTGGCCCCAGTCCTTAAACCCCTTGAAACCGTGCACAAACACCACGATGGGCTTGGGCTGGCCAGTAGTCAAGTAGGTAGCGTCGGCGGCGAATGGCCGCCCGTGCCCGGCGCCAGTCAAAATAAAGTCAACAATAGTGCGCATGCGGCTAAGGTAGCGAGTGCGGCCCGGCCGCCGTATCATTGCGCCCGCATGGCAAATACGCTCGACCACATTCAGGCCCCCATTGCTGCCGAGATGGCCGAGTTTGAGGTGAAATTCCGGCAGTCGATGCAGACGAAAGTGTTGCTGCTCGACAAAATAATGGGCTATATCGTGCGCCGCAAGGGTAAGCAGGTGCGGCCGATGTTTGTGTTTCTGACGGCTCGCGCCAGCAGCGCCAACCCCACCGGCCCGCTACCCGAAGCCGTGTTTCGGGGCGCCGCCCTTATCGAGCTGCTGCACACGGCCACCCTCGTGCATGACGACGTGGTGGACGAAAGCAACTACCGTCGCGGTTTTTTCTCCATCAATGCCTTGTGGAAGAACAAGATAGCGGTACTCGTGGGCGACTACCTGCTAAGCCGGGGCCTGCTGCTATCGCTCGAAAACGACGATTACGCCCTGCTCAAAATCGTGAGCAACGCCGTGAAGGAGCTGAGTGAAGGCGAACTTTTGCAAATCGAGAAAGCCCGCAAGCTCGACATCACCGAAGACGTTTACTTCGACATCATTCGCCAGAAAACGGCCTCGCTCATTGCGTCATGCACGGCCGTAGGGGCCGCCGCCGCTGGGGCCGACCTCGAAACCATCGAGCGCGCCCGCCTTTTTGGGGAGAAAGTGGGCATGGCATTCCAGATAAAAGACGACCTGTTTGACTACGGCACCGCCGAAATCGGCAAGCCTGTGGGCATCGACATCAAGGAGAAAAAGATGACGCTGCCACTTATCTACGCCTTGCAGCAGGCCAGCTGGCTCGATAAGCGCCGTGTCATTTACAACGTGAAAAACAACGCCGGCCACCGCGACCGCGTGCAGCAAGTAATTGATTTCGTGAAGCTTTCGGGTGGGCTCGACTACGCCGTGCGCACCATGAAACGCTACCGCGACGAGGCCCTCGCCATCCTCCATACTTTCCCAGAGTCGGCCGCCCGCACTTCGCTCGAAGCGCTGATTAACTACACGATAGAGCGCGAAAAATAATGATCAATCATCAATTAACAATCGTTTGACAAAGGTCACTTTGAGAGATTGATAATTGATGATTGATCATTGTTAATTGTCAAATGACTAGCATGGGGTCGGGGCAGAGATTAGCCCAGTAGGCTTGCTCGCTGGGCGCGGCCACTCCCGGGAAGTCGCCCCAGCGGCCTTGCATATCGGCGATGAGCTGAAAGTGGAGGTGCGGCGGCCAATCGCCGTTTTCGGGGTAGGGCCCGATGTGCGCAAACACCTGCCCCTGGCCGATGGCAAACCCCGGCGCCAGCCCGGCCAGGTCGGTGCGCGTGAGGTGGCCGTAGAGGCTGTAAAACGTGACGCCGGCTAGCTCGTGCTGCAAAATGACCGTCGGCCCATAATCGCCAAAGTTGTTGTTGTCGGCCACGCTGTGCACCACGGCGGTGAGCGGCGCGGCTACGGGCGTGCCCGCCGGCACCCACACATCGACGCCCAGGTGCAGCGAGCGGGCCTCGGTAGCATCGGCAAAGTGCGGGCTGCGGCGGTAGATAACGCGGTTTTCGAGGTAGCCCCCGATGCCGGTGGTGGCGTGCTGCTCGGCTAGCATCGTGTCTATCACGGCGTCGAAAGCGGCCGTATCGCGCAGGCGCTCGGGCTGCGCAAGGTGCGGGTTGGCGGCGGTAAAATCGAGTCGGGCGACGCCAGAGGCAGCCAGCTGAGGTAGTACTGGCGCAAAGCTGGCGCTGTGCTGGGCCAGTAAGGTGCAAAGTTCGGGCATTGGGAAGCGAAGCGAAGTGGCAGCGGTTAAATATGGCTGGTAAGTTACCCAGCCGGCCCCAGCCGCCGTAAATTTGGGCTTTCTATCCAGCTATTCCCTATGTCGTCATACCTGACGCTCACCGTCGTTGCCCTTACCCAGGAAACCCCTGATACCATTACCATTCATCTCGAACGGCCCGACCGCCAGCCGGTGCCCAGCAAGCCCGGCCAGTTCTTGACTCTGCTGGTGCCCTGTGGCCCGCCCGGCAGCAAGCCCGAGCGACGGGCCTACTCGCTCAGCAGCACGCCCGCCGAAGCCCCGCGCCTGTCCGTGACGGTGAAGCGCGTAGCGGGCGGGCTGGTAAGCAATCATCTGCTTGATACTGTGCGCGTAGGCCAGCAGTACGAGGTAATGCCGCCGCTCGGCAACTTTGTGGTGCAGCCCAGCCCCAAAGCGGCTCGCTCGCTGGTGCTCGTCGGGGCCGGCTCGGGCATCACCCCGCTGATGTCGATGCTCAAAGCAGTAGTAGCCCAGGAGTCTCAAAGCCACGTGCTGCTCATTTATGGCAATCGCAACGAGGAGTCGGTTATCTTCAAAGAGCAGCTGGCCGACCTCGAAGCCAGCAGCCGTGGGCGCTTGCAGGTCGAGCACGTGTATAGCCAGCCGCTGCAAGCCTCGGCGCCGCACCAGCACACCGGCCGCCTCAACCGCACCACGATGCTGCGCATTCTGGAGCAGCGCCACCAGTTTCCGGCGCCCCAGGCCGAGTACTACATCTGTGGTCCCGAGGGGTTGATGATCGAAGCGCAGGCCGCTTTAGAATTACTCAATGTGCCAAATAGCCGCGTGCACCGCGAGAGCTTTGTGGCTGCGGCCGATGCGGCCGAAGCCGGCGACGCGCATGGCGATGCCCTAGCCGGCGACAACGACGGCACCATCGTCAACCGTACGGTTACCATTCAGTACGAAGGCAGCGAATACCAGCTGCAAGTACCTGCCAAGCAGACTATTCTGGATGCGGCCCTCAACCAAGACATCGACTTGCCCTACTCGTGCCAGGCGGGGTTGTGCACCGCCTGCCGCGGCAAGTGCCTCAGCGGCAAAGTGCACCTCGACGAGCGCGAGGGGCTTTCCGATGCCGAGCTGGCCAAGGGATATATTCTGACCTGTGTGGCGCATCCGCTCACGGCCGATGTGGTGATCGAGATCGGCTAGCTCCGCTGCGAAGCAGTACTAAATGACGCAGCAACTGCGCTTTTTAGCGTTGTTACTAAGGAAATAGCTACGGCCTAAAACTGGTGCCTGTCCATCCGTCTTTCATTTGCGTACCTTTATTTCTTATGCAGCTATCCGAAGTTGAAAGCCCGGCCGCTTCGTTGGCCACTGATACCACCCGCCCGCCCCGTCACTATATCCCCGAAGAGTTTTTTGTAACCGACTGGGCCGCTTTAGAACCATTTTTTCAGGAATTGCAAGACCGGGTGGTGCCCGACGCCGCGGCTCTTGAGCGCTGGCTGTTCGACCGCTCCGAGCTGGAGTCAGTACTCAGTGAGGACTTGGCCTGGCGCTACATTCGCATGACGTGCGACACCCAAGCGTCGGACCGCGCCGAGGCGTTTCAGTTTTTTGTGCAGGACATTGAGCCCCAAGTAGCTCCTTATGACCACGCCCTCAACGAAAAGCTGCTGGCTAGCCCTTACCTGCCCGAGCTTGACCAGGCGCGTTACGGCGTATTTTTGCGCTCGGTGCGCCGGGCTTCGGAGATTTATCGTGAGGAAAATATTAGCCTGAAAACCGACATTGCGACCAAGCAGCAGCAGTACGCAGCTACCGCGGGCGCGATGACGGTCATTCTCGGGGGCGAGGAGCTGACCCTGCCCCAGGCGGCCGACCGCCTCAAGAGCCTCGACCGGCTGGTGCGCGAGCAGGCCTGGCGGGCCGTGCAGGAGCGCCGCCTGCAAGACAGCCGCCCGCTCGACAAGCTATTTACCGAGCTCATCCAGCTACGCCACCAGGTAGCGCTGAACGCGGGGTTTGCCAACTTCCGCGACTACATGTTTGCTGCTCTGGGGCGCTTCGATTATACTCCGGAAGATTGCTTTGACTTTCATTCGGCCATTGCGGCCACGGTGGTGCCGCTCATCAGCGAGTTTGACGAAGACCGCCGCCTGGCGCTGCGCCTGCCCAACCTGCGGCCCTGGGACCTCGACGTGGATCCGAGCGGCAAGCCGCCCATGCGCCCTTTCCAGACGGGTAGCGAGCTACTGGAAAAGACGATCACGGTTTTTCAGCGTCTCGATCCTTTTTTGGGCGACTGCCTGCGCACCATGCGCCACATGGGCCATCTCGATTTGGAAAGCCGTAAGGGTAAAGCTCCCGGCGGCTACAACTATCCACTCGACGAGACCGGCGTACCGTTCATTTTTATGAATGCGACTTCGTCGCTGCGCGATGTGGTAACCATGCTGCACGAGGGCGGCCACGCGGTGCATTCCTTCCTCACGCGCCGCCTGCCGCTATCGGCCGATAAGCATCCGCCGAGTGAGGTGGCCGAGCTGGCTTCCATGAGCATGGAGCTGATGAGTATGGACCATTGGGATGTCTTTTTTGAGGACCCGGCCGAACTGCGCCGCGCCAAGAAAAGCCACCTCGAAAGTGTGCTCGAAACTTTTCCTTGGGTGGCTACCATCGATAAGTTTCAGCACTGGATGTATGAAAACCCCAACCATACCGAAGCCCAACGCCACCAGCGCTGGACGGAGATTTTTCAGCATTTCAACCAGCGCAACGTGAGCTGGAGCGGGTTGGAGAAGTTTCGTCCCTACTTGTGGCAAAAGCAGTTGCACCTCTACGAAGTGCCGTTTTACTACATCGAGTATGCGTTGGCGCAGCTCGGCGCCATTGCCGTGTGGCGCAATTTTCGCCGCGACCCCGCTGCGGCGCTGGCCGACTACCAGCGGGCACTGGCGCTGGGCTATACCGTGCCGATTGGCGAGGTATATGCAGCCGCTGGTATTCGCTTTGACTTCAGCACCGAGTATTTGTCGCAGTTGGCTGACTTTGTGCGCGAAGAGCTGGCGGCGTTGTAAAGAGCAGACAAGTAGTTACCTGTAAAAAGCCGGGCTAGCCGCCGGGCTTTTTCACGTTCTCTGCGCAGATTGACCTGTACTTTTGAGGATGCTTACCGTTCCCGTTCCCGTTATTAACAACTCCCGCCATCCATTACCCGAATACCAAACTGCCCATTCGGCCGGCCTCGACCTGCGCGCTAACCTGCCCGACGGCCCGCTTACGCTGGGGCCACTCGAGCGGCTGCTCGTGCCAACCGGCCTGAGCCTGGCGCTGCCCGTGGGCTACGAAGCTCAGGTGCGGCCCCGCAGCGGGCTGGCCCTCAAGCACGGCATCGGTATCGTAAACAGCCCCGGTACAATTGATGCTGACTACCGCGGCGAGATTCGCGTGCTGCTGGTCAACCTTTCCAATGAACCGTTTGCGGTGCAAGATGGGGAGCGCATTGCGCAACTCGTAGTAGCGCGCCACGAAACCATAGCCTGGCAGCCCACCGAAACACTGGCCGAAACTGCGCGCGGTGCCGGTGGCTACGGCAGCACCGGGCGCTAGCACTACCCGGCAGCTACACCAAAAGAGAACGCCCGGCTCAGCCGGGCGTTCTCTTTTGGTGTTTACCCTTGCAGAGCGCGCTAAGTAATCGGTCAACAGTAAAAGCTTATCAGCCGTTTAGTAAGGATCTGATAATCAGTAAATAAGCTAGCATCAGTAGCTTAAAAGTTAATGGCTGCTTACTCAGTGGGCCAGCACAGTGTCGTGGCCCTGGTGCTTGGCGATAATCTGCATGTTGCCGCCCGCCGAGATGAGTTTCTGGCTGAGCTCGCGCAGCTTATCGCCGAGGCTGGCGAAGCCGTGGAGGTTGAGGGCCGCCTTGCTGGTGAGGTTGCCGAGCAGAAAAAACGACTTCGACATGGCGAGGGCGTCGCCGCTGCCAATGGCGCGGTTGAGGTTTTCCAGCTCTTGCGCCACGGGGCGCAGGGCGGGGTCGTTGGAGTGTTGCAGCTCGCTCAGCCAAGCGGCTACGTGGTTCTGGCCCACGCTGCCATCTTGCCGAAAGCCCGCGTTGGTAGCAGCAAACAGGCTCTGAATGCCGGATTCGATTTCTGAGAAATAATTCATAGGAGCAAAGTACGGAATGAAGAAGGATTTATGGCGTGCGCAGGGGCCCAACGCCCCACCCAAATAGTACCTTTTGGAAAAGTACTGCTTATTACTCCCGGTGAAAGACCTTTGTTCTATGAAACTTATCGACCTAGCCGACCTGCGCCAGGCCCAGCAGCGGCTGCGTGGCTTGGTACGGCGGCCGCCCCTGCTGCCTTTCAACGTGCCCGAGCTGGCCCCCGAACACATTTATCTCAAGCCCGAAAGCCTTCAACCCATTGGCTCCTTTAAGCTTCGGGGCGCGGGCAACCGCATCCTGGCGCTGAGCGAAGCCGAGCGGGCGCGGGGCGTGCTGGCTTATAGCAGCGGCAACCACGCCCAGGGCGTAGCCTACGTGGCCCGGCAGCTGGGCCTGCGGGCTACGATCATCATGCCCACCAACGCCCCGCAGGTCAAAATCGCGGCCACGCGGGCGCTGGGCGCTGAGGTTATTCTTTACGACCCAGCCCTCGAAAAGCGCGAGGCGGTGGCCGCCCGCCTGCTCGCCAGCGCGCCCGAGCCCCCCGTGCTGGTGCCGCCCTTCGACGATGCCCACGTGATAGCCGGCCAGGGTACCGTGGGCCTGGAGATATTCGAAGACCTGCCCGAAGTAGAGCTGGTGCTCGCCCCCGTAGGCGGCGGCGGCTTGCTGAGTGGCGTAGCGGCGGCTCTCAAGCTGCTGAAAACCAGCGTGAAAATTATTGGCGTCGAGCCTGAGCTAGCCGCCGATGCCCAGGCCTCGCTACGCGCCGGCCGCGTAGTAGAGTGGGCCACCGCCGATACCAGCCGCACCCTGGCCGACGGCGCACGCACGCTGGCGCTGAGCGAGCTCACTTTCCAGCACCTGCGCCAGTATGCCGACGACATCGTGACCGTGAGTGAAGCCGAGCTGCGCGCCGCCGCGCGCCGCCTGCTGCTGGAGGCCCGGCTGGTAGTCGAGCCCACCGCTGCCCTGCCGCTGGCGGCGCTGCTGCGCTACCGGGCCAGCCTGCCGCCTAGCCGCCATACGGTGCTCATCCTCAGCGGGGGCAATGCCGACCCGGCTACGCTGGTGGAATTGCTGCGGGAGCCGGCTTCAGAAAAAGCTGGCCAAGTATAGGGAGCGCCGCATTTTGCCGCATCTTTGCGAGCCATATTTTTTGCAACGAACTAAGGCCAGAGCAAGTATCTGCTGGCAGCTTAGTTGAAATTAATCTTCACCAAGATCCCACCATGAAAATAATTGTTCCAATGGCTGGCATGGGCAAGCGCATGCGTCCGCATACGCTCACCGTACCCAAACCCCTGATTCCCATTGCCGGTAAGCCCATCGTGCAGCGCCTCGTGGAGGACATTGCCCGCGTGTGCGGCGAGCCGGTGGAGGAAGTGGCTTTCATCATTGGCCGCTTCGGGGCCACCGTCGAGCAAAGCCTGCTTGCCATTGCCGAGTCGGTGGGCGCCAAGGGCACCATTTATTACCAGGATGAGCCATTGGGCACGGCCCACGCCATCTTGTGCGCCAAACCTTCGCTGAGCGGCCCGCTGGTAGTGGCTTTTGCCGATACGCTGTTCAAGGCCGACTTTACGCTCGATAGCTCGGTGCCCGGTACTATTTGGGTGCAGAAAGTAGCTGATCCCAAGCCGTTTGGCGTAGTGAAACTCAATGAGCAAGGCCAGATTACGGAGTTTGTGGAGAAGCCCGAAACCTTCGTGTCAGACCTGGCCATCATCGGCATCTACTACTTCCAGGATGGCGAGTACCTGCGCGACGAGCTGCAATACCTGCTCGACAACGACATCAAGGACAAAGGCGAGTACCAGCTTACCAACGCCCTCGAAAATATGAAAAATAAGGGCACTGTCTTCGTGCCCGGCGAGGTAACCGAGTGGCTCGACTGCGGCAACAAAGACGCCACGGTATTTACCAACCAGCGCTACCTCGAGTACCTGAAGGAGCGGGGTGAGAAGCTGGTAGCCGATTCGGCCAAGATTACCAACTCGGTCATTATCGAGCCGGTCTACATTGGCGAGAACGCCGTGATTACCAATTCGGTAGTAGGCCCGCACGTGTCGCTGAGCAGCGGCGCTACCGTGGAAGATTCTCGTTTGGCCAACTCCATCGTGCAAGCCGCGGCCGTGGTGCGCCACGCCAATGTGGCCAATTCGATGATTGGCAACAGCGCTACGCTCACGGGCCGGCCCGTCGACCTGAGCGTGGGCGATTTTAATGCCTTGCGCGTGTGATGTTTTAGCGTTTAATTACGTTGGCAGCGACGCGGCTTCCTCATGGGGGCCGCGTCGTTTTGCGTAGTAGAGTCCGTACTTTCGTGAGCCGGGGCAGTGGCCCGGCATTATAGCTTATGCGTCAGGTTGTGCTTCGAGTGTGGGTATTGCTACTGCTGGCTACGGCCAGCCAGGCACAGGGCGTGGGCAAAGGCAGCGCGTCCGACTCGGTGGCCAGCCGCAAGCCAGTGAAGCTGAGCCGCAAAGAGCGCCGGGAGCTAGCCCGTAAGATGAGCGTAGCGCCCAGCCAGCCACCAATGGGCGCCCTCTCGCCCAAGGAGCGCGAAATGGGCGAGGCTCTGTTTGTCGACGGCGTGAAGTACGTCATCCTCGAAGACTATCCTAAAGCGCTGGAACGCTTGCTGAAGGCGCATACCCTGATGCCCGACAACCCGGCCATCAGCTACAAGATAGCTGAGGCTAACTTACTGAGCGGCAACCTGCGCGATGCTACCGGCTACGCCGAAGCCGCCGTGCGCCTCGACGCCAAAAACCCGTATTATTACCTGCTGCTGGCTCAGGCGCAGGCCAGCCAGAAGCAGTACGAAGCCGCTACGGCTACTTACGCCAGCCTGGTGCGCGAGGTGCCCAACTCGGGCAGCTACCTGTTTCAGCTAGCCGACCTCTACCTGGCGCAGAATAAGCTGCCCGAGGCACTGGCTACGCTCGACAAAGCCCAGCAGCAGTTCGGGACGCTGGACGAGATTTCGTTTAAGCGGCAGCAGATCTACTTGCGCCAAAATAACCTGCCGCTGGCCCTCAAGGAAGGCGAAAACCTCATTGCGGCCAACCCCACCGAGCCGCGCTTCGTGCTGGCCCAGGCCGAGATGTATGCCGCCAATAATCGCCTGCCCGATGCCTTGCGGGTGGCCCAGCAGGCCTTGCGCCTCGACCCCGACAATCCGCAGGCACGGTTGATTTTGGCTGATGTGTATCGCCAGCAAAACCAGCCCGCCGAGGTCGAAAAACAGATTCGACTAGCTTTTCAAAACCCGACGCTCGACATCGACCAGGAGGTGCGAATTATCGTGGGCTACCTCAAGCAGCTGCCCGACGATAAATACAACGCCCTCACGCTCGACCTGGCCAACGCGGCCGTGCGTAGCCACCCCAAGGAAGCCAAGGCCTACAGCGTGGCTGGTGACGTGCAAACCCTGACCGGCAAAAAACGGGAGGCCCGCGATACGTATCTGAAAGCCTTGAAGCTGGATAATTCCAAGTATCAGCTCTGGCAGCAAGTGGTGCTGCTCGATGCGGAGCTTAACCAAACCGACTCGCTGGTCGTGCACAGCGACCGGGCGCTGGAGCTGTTTCCCAACCAGGCGCCGCTGTGGTTTTATAATGGAGTAGGCTACTTGCTCAAAAAGCAGCCGCAAAAAGCGGTCTTAGCGCTGGAATACGGTCGTAAGCTCGCTACTACCAATAACGAACTGCTAGCCCAGTTCGACGCCCAGCTCGGCGACGCGTACCACGAGTTGAAAGACGATACCAAGTCGGACGCCGCCTACGAGGCAGCGCTGGCCAGCGACCCCAACAACTACGGCGCCCTCAACAACTACAGCTACTACCTTAGCCTGCGCGGTGAAAAGCTGGATAAAGCCAAGGAAATGGCGGGCCGCACGGTAAAGCGGTTTCCCGACAACGACACCTACCTCGACACCTACGCCTGGGTGCTTTATAAGCAAAAAGACTACGCCGGCGCTCGGCAAAGCCTGGAGCAAGCTCTGAAAACAACCAAGGATGCCAGCATCCTGGAGCACTATGGCGACGTACTGTGGCAGCTGGGCGACCACCCAGGGGCCGTAGCAATCTGGCAGCGGGCCCGCAAAGCCGGGCCCGGCACCTCGCCGCTGCTCGATCGCAAAATCAAAGAACAAAAATTGTATGAATAAATCAGCTATCGTGCTGGCTGGGCTGGCGCTTGTGGGTTGCCACCGCGTGCCTAGCAACAAAGGCACCCTCAGTGCCAACACGTCGATGCCCGTGGCCAAGCCCGTGGTAACGCCGGCTGGCGTAAAGGCTACCAACACCAGCTTTCAGTACCTGAACGGGCACGGCAAGGTGCATTTCAAGCACCAGGACACCGACCAATCGGCCAACTTTAGCTTGCGCGTGCGCCGCGACTCGGCCATCTGGCTATCGGGCTCGCTGCTGGGTATTGAAGGGGTGCGGGCCATCCTCACGCCCGACTCGGTGCGGGTAATTAACCGCTTGCAGAAGAGCTATTTTGCGGGTGACTACGCTTACTTGAGCCAGCTGCTGAACGTGCCCGTGAGCTACCAGCAGATGCAGGCCATTTTGCTCGGCGACTACCAGGCGGCCCCCAAGGGTGCGCTGCCCGTCGTTAAGACCGAGGGCGACAACCAGGTGGTGACTTACCCGCAAGCTCCCCTGATCCTGGAGCAGCTGGTGAGCACTAGCACGGGCCGCCTCCAGCAGCTCAAAGTAAGTGAGAGCGGCGCCCAGCGCAGCCTCACGGTGGGCTACGCCGATTTTCAGAAGCCGAGCGGCACCGACTTGCCTTTTGCCTTCACTACCAATGTGCTGGGCCAGCAGGGCGGTACCCAAAGCACTTCGGCTACGCTCAGCTACCAAAAGGTAGAAGTTGGTGCGGGCCACCTCGATTTTCCCTTCAGTGTGCCGAAAGGCTATAAGAAGGAAACGCGGGTAAAAAAATAAGCTGGTGAGCTTCGAAAGCTGACCTCAACAATTGCCCCGTTGCAAGCTGCCGAACGTAGCTAGTAACGGGGCAATTGCTTACCCCTGGCCCAAGCACTACCAGGGAATCTCCGGGGCTGGAAACTTGCGCCAGAAGAAGCGTTGTCGGTAAAGCTCAGCCGTAGTGCCATCACCTTGGAGTACCCCGCCCGCATATTGCCAGGTTTGCCAAAGGTTGAGCGCAAGGCACAAGAGGAGTAAGGCGCGTACTGCCACAGCTAGCGGCGGGCGGCGGGCGCTGGCCAGCCAGGCTCCGAGGGGCAATGCTAGCAGCGGGTAGAGGCTAATGAGCGGCCTGGCTCCAAAGCCTCCGCCGTACCACCACTGCTCCCAGCTAAAGGTGAGGTAGAGCACGGCCGGCAGCAGTAGCCAGATGACTGGAACCGCCATCGGTACGAAGCGCGCCAGGCGCGGCAGGCCAAAGAGCAGCACCATCACTAATAAGGGCGAATACAGCAGCCAGCCTTTGCGAAAGCTAAATAGTCCTTCTAGCACGTGAGGGTGGGCAAAGTCGAAGTGCTCAGTAACGTAGCCATCCATCACCCAGTGCCCCGCCACCACCCGCCAGAAAATCAGTTGCAGGCTAAGTACGCCCACGGCTACTCCGGTAGCTAGCACCAGCTGGCGCCAGTGACGGCCCCACAGGGCTAAACGGAGTCGCCAAGCAGCTGGCTGGTGCAAGCCCCATGCGAGCGGCACTAGCGCGTAAAGTGCCTCCGTAGGGCGCACGAGTACGGCCAAGCCCCAAAATAGCCCAATGCCAGCGGCCCAGCGCCACCGTGGCGTAGCGTACCAAGCTGCGGTGCAAGTCAATAAGGAAGCTTGCCACAGAAAAAGAACCGCGTGCGCCGCGGCTGCTTCATAGGTTGCATAAACGAAAAAATTGGTGGCCAGGGCAATGCCCGCCAGCGTCCAGGCTACTACTTCGTCGGGATAGTAGCGGCGCAGCAATTGGCGCAGCACCCACAAGCCCAGGCAGGCATAAGCCAAACCGGCCAGCATCACGGCTTGCTGGTAGGGCCGCGAAAAGCCATTGAGTGCGTCGCCGTGCAGGTGGGCAAATAGGTGCGCGCCCCCAAACCAAGGTAGCTCACCCACTGCCATGCCCAACGAGTACTTGGTGAGAAAGCGGCCATTGGGCAGCCGCCGAATGCCCAGCGCATCTAGTTGCCCGTGGGGAGCATGGCCGGGCGGTAAGTGCAGCTGCACCAGGTGCGCTAGCGAATCTACCCGGCCTGAGTCGTGGTAAAGAAAGGTAGCGGGCAAGTACGAAAAATAGCCGCCGGCGTCCCAATCAAATACTTCCTGCGTCTTCCAGCGGTGGTCCTGAAACTGCGCGAGCACCAGCAGGCCCACCGCAAACCAATACACGAAGCGCGACTTCATAAGGAAAAGAGGAGCTAGCAACCGAGCTCAAGTACGGTGAGCGATAAGGGGATAAACAAACCGCCGGAACTTGGCTGCTAAGTATCCGGTGGTGATGCGCAAGATATTGCAACCGCCCGGATTATTGCCCAGCGCGCAAGGTAGGAGCCTCGTAGTATAGGCGCTTTTGGGAGGCTTTGCTGCTTGTTGGCCGGCGTGCCGCCGGAGCTGAAAACTGCTTTGCGTGGGCTGAGAGGCAATAAAATAACGCCCCGCGAAAAGTGTTTTGCAGCTAGGTCCAAAGCTAAGGGGGCACCTGGCAGACCAGCGTTGCTAGGGGTAGTAAAAAATCCTGCCGGCTAAGCGCGGTATTCATGCGTTATTTTGTGGGGCGGTATTCTGCTCGCTGTCCCCGGCTTTGTTTGTGACTTTTCTTCTACCCTTATTCATGCGGCGCTTAGTGCCAGTGCTGCTGCTGTTGCTGCTGGTAGGCCCTGCCGCCGCCCAGCGCCATCGCCCCAAGGCGGAGCCCAGGAAAAAAGCCGCTGCCGCGCCCAAGAAAACCAGCAAAAAAACGAAAGCCCGGCCAGCCCGCGACCCCCAGCCTGGTCGCCGCACCCGCTCGGTGCGCTCGCCACGGGTTAAAAGCAAAGCCCAGCTGGAGCGCGAGCGCCAGGCCAATCTGACCCGCATTGAGGAAGCCGGCCAAGTGCTGACCCAAACCACCCAGAAAAAGCAGGCTTCGCTGGGCCAGCTGAATGTGATTAAAGAAAAGCTTACGGTGAAGCAGGGCCAGATTCAGCACATCTCGACCCAGCTGCACGGCATCGAAACCACGGTGCACCAGACCGTGCGCCAGGTGCTCACGACGCAGCAGCAGCTCGCCGAGCTCAAGGTTGAGTATGGCCGGCTGATGTACACGGCCGCCAAGACGAGCAGTGGCTTCAACCAGCTCATGTTTTTGTTTGCTGCCGAGTCGTTCAACCAGTTTGTGCTGCGGCTGCGCTACGTGCGCCAGTACACCGAAGAGCGCCAGCGCCAGGCCATGCGCATCCTGGGCGCGCAGCAGCAGCTGAGCCACGAGCTCGATGGCCTGGCGCGTCAGCGCCTACGCCAGAAAAAACTTCTTACCAACCAGCTAGTCGAAAGCCGCAACTTGCAGGGCCTCAAGGTAGAACAGGATGAAGCGGTGCAGCAGCTAAGCCAGCAGGAGCAGGGCCTGCGCGAGGAGCTAGCCCAGCGCCAGCAAGCCGTGGCCCGCCTCGACGAGCTGATAGCCCAGCGCGTGCGCGAGGAAATAGCCCGCGCCGCCCACGTCGCCCGGCTAGCCGCGGCGGCCGAGCGCCGCCGCGCCGCCCGCACCGCGCTGGCTAGCCGCAGCCCCCGGGGTGCGGGCAGTCGCCGTGAGCCTACTAACGACGACCAGCCCGGCGACGATGCCAGCGCTAGCCCCGAAAGCGACTCGCCCGAAGAAACCAATGCCGACCGCCACGCTAGCCGCGTGGCCCTCACGCCCCAAACGGCGCTGCTGTCGTCCAGCTTTGCCGGCAACCGGGGGCGGCTGCCCTGGCCGGTAGCCCACGGCTTCTTGTCGCAGCACTTTGGGCGGCACGCGCACCCGGTGCTCAGGCACGTGATGGTCGATAACCGGGGCGTCGATATCCAAACCAACCAGGGCGAGGCCGTGCGCTCGGTGTTTGCGGGCCGGGTGCTCACGGTGGCGCAGGTGCCGGGTATGAATACCATCGTGATGATTCAGCACGGCGAATACTTTACGGTGTATGCCAAGCTGCGCTCGGTGAGCGTGCACGAAGGCCAGCAGGTAGACGCCCGCGACGTGATCGGCGCGGCGGCTACCGATGCCGATGGCACGGCCCAGGTGCAGTTTCAGGTGTGGCGCAACTCAGCCAACCTCAACCCCGAAAACTGGCTGGGGCGCAAGTAGCTGGCCCAGCTCAGCGCACCAGTTCGACCCAGCCCTTAATGGGAGCCGCGCCATCGGTGGGAGTAATGAGGTAGTAATACAACCCCGCCGTGAGCCCCGCGCCACCCCACGAGCCGCGGTAGGCAGCCTCGTCGTACACTTGCCGGCCCCAGCGCGAAAACACTTGCAGGCGCGGTGGGCAGCCACCAATGCGTGGCGCAAACAGCTCGTTCTGGGCGTCGCCGTTGGGTGTAATGATGTTAGGGATCAGCATGGCCTGCACCGTGAGGGGCGGTAGGGTCGCCGTCGTCGAGCAGCGGGTCTGGTTGAAGCTCGCCACCAGCCGGGGCTGATAGGTGCCCGCCGCCAGGTAAGTATGCTGCACGCTGGTGCCGCTGCCCAGGGCCGTGCCATCGCCAAAGTCCCAGGTTACGGCCGCGCCGGCCGGTACGCTCGCTACTGGCAAGCTAAACCGCACGGTATAAGGCACTACGGCTGCTGCCGCCAGCGAGTCGGGCCCGCATCTGAGGAGCCGGGCTACTGGGGCCAGCACCGGCTCGGCCAGTAGGGTGATGCGTCGGGTACCAGTAGCGGGGCATGCCGTGCCGGTGCCCACCGCGTAGGTGAGCGTGAAAGTACCCGGCGTGGTAGGGGTAAATACGTCGCCCGCCGAAATGCCCGGCCCACTCCAGGTGCCGCCCGCGGGCGTAGCCCGCAACCGGAAGCTCTGGCTGCTGCCCGGGCACAGCACCGTGTCGGCGGGCAGCACTACGGTGAGCACGGGTACTACTTGAATTGTGGCCGTGGCCTGAGTAGCCTGGTTGGTGCAGCTTTGGGTAGCGGGGATAGTATAAGTCAGCGTCTGGGTGCCAACTAAGGCCGCCGTGGGCGTGAAGACGTAGCCGCCCGTAGCCGGGCTGCTCACGCCAGGGCCGCTCCACACGCCCCCAGCCGGGCTACCCCCGGCCAAAGCTAGCGCGCCGCTACCTACGCACACCGCCGGCAGGGCCGCCGTCGTCGCAGCCTGGCGGCTGCTCACCACTACGGTAAGCCGGGCCGATGCCGTGCACGCGGTAGTAGCGCCGGGCACGGTGTAAGTCAGCGTTTGCGTGCCCGTGAGGGCTAGGGTAGGGGTAAACACAAAGCCCGTGGCCACCGAGCCCGATACTCCTGGGCCGCTCCAAATTCCCTGGGCCGGGCTGCCGCCCAAGGCGATGGGTGGGGCGTCGGCGCACACCGTTTGGCTGGGCCCCACGCTCGCCACCGTGGGTTCAAAGTTGAGCTTAAAGGCCGCGTTGTTGCACGGCGTGTTGTAGCCGGGTAACGGCACGCCGCCGTTGGTGGGGGCGTAGGAATAAGCCCCCGGCGGCACCGGAAAGCCGCTGTGGTTGAAGCACGAGCACACCGCGGCGTAAACCACGCCGCGCGGGTCGAAGCGCGAGGTGCCGCCATCGACGTGGTCGCCCTCCGAGCCCGGCGTGGGGTCGCCGTAGTACGTGCCGTACGTCAGCCCCGTGAGGCCAGGCGCAAACTGGGCCAAATAAAAATCGGAGCCAGCCGTGGCATTGTCGGGGGTGGTGCGCACCGCGTTGGCGGTGGTGGGCATACCGTGGGTGTAGCCGTTGGCGCTGGCGAAGGGATAAGCGTCGTAGCGCCGCTGATTGACGTCGCCGCCCCAGCCGCAGGCGTACACCCGGTCGCACTGGTCAACCAGAAAAGCCGTGGGCGAAATGTCAAGCGTGCTGCGCCCGCTGCCAAACACCGTGCTAAGCAGGCTCTTATCCAGGTTGGGGCTGAGCTTTTGAATAAACTGCCGGCTGCCCGCATTGCTGTACACCCCCGCCGATACCGGCCAGCTGCCCAGCGTTTGGCCCAGCACGTACACCCCGCCGTCGGCCCCCAGCTGCAAGAAGAAAGCCTGGTCGTAGGCGCTGGTACCCAAGTAAGTAGCGTGCTGCACGGTGCTGCCGTCGGCCGCGATGCGCGCCACAAAGCCATCGACATTGCCCGCCGCGCGCGGCGTGAGCCCACCCGTGGTGCCCGGAAAGCTGGGGCTGAGCGTGCCGCCCGCCACGTACACGTTGCTGCTCGCATCGAGCTGCAAGGAATAGGCCGCGTCGGCGCCCACGCCGCCCAGGTAGCCGCTCCAGGTGAGGGCGTTGAGAGCCGCGGGCAGCTTGCACACCACGGCGTCGCAGGTGCCGCCCTGGTAGGCCGGGCCAAAGCTACCCGCCGTGGTTGGAAACGCGGGCGAGCTGCTGGTCGAGGCCAGGTACACGTTGCCCTGGCTGTCGGTAATAATGTCGCCCCGCAGGGCGTCGCCGTAGTTTTGCTGGAGCTGCCGGGCCGTTGACTTGGGGTTGTACGGCACCTGGCCATCGTTGCCGGTGCCGCCCAGGTAAGTCGAAGCCGCCAGGCTGCCCCCGCTCGCCGCTAGTCGCGTAACGACGATATCGACCCCCGTCGATAGCTCGTAAATTCCTCCATAGTCGCCGAATGGGTAGGCCCGCTGCCCGCCCTTAAACGTGCGCTGCAAGGCCCCCGCCGTAGTCGGGTAGTTGCTCGACGCCGTGCTGCCGAGCAGCAGCAGCTCATTTTGCGCATTCACGACCAGGCTGCTCGGAAAGTCGGCCCCGTTGCCCCCGAGGTAGGTAGCCCACACCCGCGAAGCCGCGCCATTGACGGTCGTATTGTATTTGATAAGAGCAATGTCCATCACCCCGCCGAAAGTGGTTTGAAACGCGCCCGCCGTGGTAGGGTAGCTCGGCAGCGCCGACATGTCATCGAGCACAATGCCCCCCGAGTATAGGTTGCCCGCATCGTCGTAGGTCGCCGTGAAGCCCCAGTTGTCGCCCTTGGCCCCCGAGTACGTCGAGAACAGCACGGTCGGGTCGATCACCAGCGGCTGGCGATGGTTGTAGTCGCCCAGCGCAAACGATACCGTGGCGCTCGCCGCGTCGAGCTGGTAGCGGCAGCGCACTGCCAGCCGCTCGCCCGTAGCCGGGTCGAGCTGGTAGGCCTGCGGCGCCAGCTCGGTAAGCTCGCCCACCGACGTGCCAATGTGCAGCTGCCCATCATCGCTGAGCATGAGGGAAGTAGCGCCTTCGTAGCGCAGCTGAATACGGCCTGGATCGGTGCCCGCCGCTACTTCAAAATCATACTCTAAATGCTGGGTGGCATTCTCGTAAAATCGGGCTCCGATGCCGGGCCACGGTGCCTGGTAGCGTACCTGCCGGTAGCTGGGCACGGCGCTGGCCCAGTGGGCGGGGTCGCTGCCGTGCAGGTAGTTGCGCACTTCGGTGGTTGCCTCGGTGGGTTCCAAAGGGGTAGCCGCGCTGGCCCCCATAAAGCGCACGCGCAGCTGGTGGCCGCGCACGGCATCGGTAGCAGCGGGCGGTGTGGTAGCGATGGCCTGCGTTGACTTATTCTGCGTTAGCTTGGCCTGGGGCCTCGCCTCGCCGGGGTGCTCGATGGGCTGCAAGAACACGTAGCGCAGGCCGCCCGGCTCCAGGCACAGGTGGCCGCCGGGCACAGCGGCCGCGTAGCGCACCTCGCTGGGCCACTGGCCTTTATTAGCTACAAATTCGAGCGAGCGCGGGCTAGCCTCGGCCGGCGGCGCGGTGGCTAGCCGCGGCTGGGCCACCGTGCGCCAGCTACCCAACCCAATAAGTAACGAGTATAAAATTTTTCGCATAAATAAAGTATTCAATAAATTCCAGGTAAAGCTAACCCACTGCTGCCAAAGCCGCAACCAGCTGGCCAGTATTCGGTGGCCCCGCCGGGCTGAACGTATTTTTGCCGGCCTGGCCTCCACTCATCGGGGCAGCCGGCCTGTAGTGCGTCAGTTGTTTTCCTATCGTTTTACCTTGCTTGCAGTGGCGGGCCTGCTGCTAAGCATTGCCGCCGAGCGGGTGCCGGCTAGCCAATCGGCGCTGGCGCCGCTGTTCGCGCTCACGGTGCCGCTGTGGCTGGGATTGGTGCTGTTGGTAGGGGTGTTTTGGCTGTGGCGCCGCCGCTGGGCCGCGCTGCTGCCGGTAGGGGCGCTGGTGCTGGCCTGGCCGCAGGTGCAGCGGGGGCTGCCTTTGCACGTGGGGCAGGCCCACCCGCTGCAAAGCACTGAGCAGCTTCGGTTAATCGCGGGAGGCGCCACCTTCCGGCTATTATCGGCCAACGTGCGGATTTTCAACGTGTACGCGCACCTGCGGCGGCCCGACCCCACTGCGCCCGCCAAGTTTATCAGGTGGCTGGCGGCTAGCCCGGCCGATGTGCTGTGCTTGCAGGAATTTTACCAGGAGCCGGCGGGAGCACGCACCAGCGAAGGACGGCTTTTCCGGGTGGGCGAGAAGCTGGGGGCCGAAGCTGGCCGGCAGGTGTTTATTTCGAAAACCCTGACCAACGGCGCCGGCGCCGAGTTTGGGCTCGCCATCTTTTCGCGGCTACCCATTGTGGGGCGGGGCGAAATCTCGTTCGGCCGCCTCACCCAAAACCACGCCATGTGGGTCGACGTAGTGGGCCCCGGCCCGCGCGATACGGTGCGCATCTTCAACACCCATTTGCAGAGTATGAGTATGGATGAGGGCGATATCGTGGCCGCGGGCTCGTCGCGGGTGGGCCTCGAAACGAAGGGCCGTGGGCTGCTGCGCCGCTTTGTGCGCGGGGCGGCCGCCCGCGCCTGGCAGGCCGATACGCTGGTGGCGCACATTGCCCGCTCGCCCTACCCGGTGCTGCTGGCCGGCGACCTCAACGACCTGCCGTATTCCTACGCCTACAACCGCCTCGCCGGCTCGCTCCAGAATGCCTGGGCCACCACCGGCCTCGGCCCCGGCAATACGTACCACGGCCGCTTGCCCCCGCTGCTGCGCATCGACCAGCAGTTTGCGGGCCCGCAGTGGCAGGTGCTCGACTGCCGCATTCACTCCGAAATACAGTATTCCGACCACTTTCCCATCGAGGGCCTGTACCAGCTGAAGTAGCGCCGGCCCGGCCGGCTAGTAGCTGGGCCAGGTGCCGAGCTCGGCAAAGTGGGCGCTGCTGCTGAACTTTGGCCCGGCTTCCACGTTGGGTACTACTTGCTTCCGGGCGGCCGGTGGCTAGCTAGCCTTGGTCGCCTCGCAACTATGCTTTGCTAGTTGCTCATTGTTACTTACTTGTCATGTCGCTGACGCTTTACAATACGCTTACCCGCAAAAAGGAGGTTTTCGAGCCCCTGCACCCGCCGCTGGTGGGCCTTTACCTCTGCGGCCCTACCGTCTACAACGATGCCCACTTGGGTAATGCGCGCGGCCCCATCGTATTTGATGTGCTCACGCGCTACCTGCGCTACCTGGGCTACCAGGTGCGCTACGTGCGCAACATTACTGACGTGGGCCACCTCGTGGGTGACTCCGACGATGGCGAAGACAAGCTGGCCAAGGCCGCCCGCGCCCAGAAGCTGGAGCCCATGCAGGTGGCGCAGCACTATACCGTGCGCTACCGCCAGGCCATGGCGGCCCTCGGCTGCCTGCCCCCCGATATTGAGCCCCAGGCCAGCGGCCACATCACCGAGCAAATTGGGCTGATCGAGGAAATCCTGCACCGGGGGCTGGCCTACGAAGTCAACGGCTCGGTGTATTTCGACGTGCCCAAGTACAACGCCGAGGGTGGGCAGTACGGCCGCCTGTCGGGCCGGGTGGTCGAAGAGCTGCTGGCCGGCACCCGCGCCGAGCTGGCTGGCCAGGACGAAAAGCGCTCGCCCATCGACTTTGCGCTCTGGAAGCGCGCCGCACCCGAACACCTCATGCGGTGGCCCTCGCCCTGGGGTGAAGGCTTCCCTGGCTGGCACCTCGAATGCTCGGCCATGAGCCGTAAGTACCTCGGCGCCGAGTTCGACATCCACGGCGGCGGGCTCGACCTGATGTTTCCGCATCACGAGTGCGAAATCGCGCAGTGCGAGGCCTCGCGCACGCCCAGCACCGGCGCCCGCTTCTGGCTGCACAACAATATGCTGACCGTGAATGGCCAGAAAATGAGCAAGTCGCTGGGAAATTTTATTACCCTCGACGGCTTTTTTCACGGCCAGAGCGCGGCGCTCTCGCAGGCGTACTCGCCCATGACGCTGCGCTTCTTCTTCCTGCAAGCCCAGTACCGCTCGCCCATCGACCTTTCGGACGATGCGCTGCAAGCCGCCCGCAAAGGCTACCGCAAGCTCATGAACGGCCTACGCCTGCTCGATAAGTTGCTGGCTATGAGCGAGCAAACGCTGCGCAAGGAAGTGTCGGCCGCCGAGGCACCCGCCCAGCCCGGCCCGCCCTCGCCCGACCAGCAGCTGCGCAACCTCGCCGGTAAGCCAGCCGAGTTTCTCAGCGACGACTTGAACACGCCCCGGGCGCTGGCGGCGTTGTTCGACTTGCTCAAGCGCTTCAACACCTTGGCTACCAACGCTGCCGGGCTAGCCGACGTACAGCACGCCACGCTAGCCGAGGCCGTGCAAACCTACCGCACGTTCGTGACCGATGTGCTGGGCCTGCGCGACGAGCCCCGCGCCCGCGCCGAGGAATTGCTAGATTTGACCCTGGATTTTTATCAGGAAGCTAAATCAACGAAAGCCTACGATAAAGTAGACCAGATTCGGGCGGCGCTCAAGGGCCAGGGCATCGTCATCAAAGACACTAAGACCGGCGTCGAGTGGGCGTATAGTGAGGAGTAAAAAGACTATAAAGGGCGTCATGCTGAGCTTGTCGAAGCATCTCGCATGGGGATAATTCAATCATTCAATGATGCGAGCAAGGTGCTTCGATAGGCTCAGCATGACACTACTTATCTATGCGTTTTTCTAAGTGGCTGCCGCTGCTGGCCGTAGTCGGCTCTTTCGCCCTCACAGCCTGCCCGTCCGAAAAGCCCGCCGAGACGGCTACTCCGCCCGCGGCGGCTGGCCCGCCCAAGGCGCCCGCTTTCAACGCCGACACCGCTTATGCTTATACGACGCGGCAGGTGGCTTTTGGCCCCCGCGTGCCTAATAGCAAAGCGCACATTGCCTGCGGCAACTACTTGGTAGCGACCCTTAAGCGCTTTGGCTTGCCGGTGCGCGAGCAGCCTTTTCAGGCCATGACCTTCGATGGTACGCAGATCAGCGCCCGCAACATCGTGGCGCAGTACCAGCCGCAGGCGGCGCGACGCATTGCTATTTTTGCGCACTGGGACACCCGCCCATTTGCCGATGCCGACAAGGTGCATAAAAATGCGCCCATGGACGGGGCCAGCGACGGGGCCAGCGCCGTGGCCACGGCCTTGGAAATAGCGCGCGAACTCAGCTTGCAACCCGAAAAAATGGCACCCAACGTCGGGGTAGACATTATCCTGTTTGACGCCGAAGACTGGGGCCACGACGAAACTTCGCAAGCCGACGTGAAAAACCAGCTCGAAGGCAGCGGTGACTCGTGGTGCCTGGGGTCGCAGTACTGGGCCAAGCACTTGCTGCCCACCGGCTACAAAGCCGAATATGGCATTCTGCTCGACATGGTAGGAGCTAAGAACGGGCGCTTTACCCGCGAGGGAACGTCGCTGCAAAACGCTCGCTCCGTGGTGGATAAAGTGTGGAATACCGCCGCTAAGATTGGGTATTCCGACTACTTCCTCTTCTCTGATACGGGGGCCATTCTCGACGACCACAAGTACACCAACGACGCGGGCGTGCCCACCATCGACATCTACGACCACCCGCCGTTTGGGGGCGAATATTTCCCGCCCTACCACCACACCACAGCCGACAACATGAGCATCATCGACCGCAAAACGATGAAGGCCGTGGGCCAAACCGTATTGCAGGTGCTGTACCAGGAATAGCGTAGCCAGCTTGTAATCTTCTCCTCAATGCAGGCTGGTAAAAGTAGTGGAAGGCAGTATTTTGACTGCCTTCCTTTTTTTTACGGCCGAATAAACAGGAGTCGATTTAGGGAAGCCCATCTAGAGAAGTTTCGGAGTCGCTGTACAGTAGCGCGGACTTTCAGTCCGCAAGTGAAATAGGCCCAGCAACTCGCGGACTGAAAGTCCGCGCTACTGCCGGGTATACACGGAGTTCGAAAACGCTTTAGTGGGTACGTTGCGCCAGCAGGCATGAGGGCAGACCATAGCCCAGATTTACCGCGAGCACAGCATCAGCGAAGTCAAGTTCTAGGGCAGTTCCGGGGTTTATGGACGGTCCGATGGTGCAGCCATCGGACCAGACATTGAGTCCGAAATTGCGCTAGATGTGGAGGAGTAAGCTCGGCGCCGTGAGCACCAGCGAGTTGCAGTACTCGGTATTGAAGTCGATTTCTCATTGCCCGTCACGCGGGTGGTCACCCTAGTCAGCCGCCCCGGGGCGCCCACCTGGATTCGGGTGGATAATGGCCCCGAGCTACTCAGCCAGGCGCGCCTGACTTGCGGGCCAGCAGATTAAGTTGCACTGGATTAAGTTAGTTTAATCTAAAAAGTATATCTTGGATGCTTGAAAGGCTCGTTTTACCGCGCTTCACTCAACTCCTACCTCTTTGCCACGCTGCGGCAGGCACGTGAACAAGACCAAAGCTGGCAGTACGATTACAATCACTTGCGGCCGCCTGGGGTTGCTAACTTATTAACCGCCATTGAGTTATGTCAAGATGCCTGACCGCTGCTTTTGACCGGCTCCCTGTAAGAAGGAGCTCACAGTTTACTTTCCCAACCTCTATGCACGAAATAAACTTTACAACGACCAAACAATTTTCGCTGCCTTGGCTAAGAGCCTTCACCGGCCTGGCTGCTCGCTTTCTTCGGCGCGGGTGGCTCGTTCTACTGCTCTTACCCTGGTGTGGTACCGTATTCGGGCAACAGTGGTCGGTCGAAAAAGCCAATACCTGGTACGCTTCCCAGCCTTATCTGATTGGGTGCAATTTTATTCCCAGCACGGACGTCAACCAGCTGGAAATGTGGCAGGCCGATACCTTCGATCCCGTCATCATCGACCGTGAACTGGGGCTGGCGCAGCAGAACGGGTACAACACGGCTCGGGTATTCTTGCACGATTTAGCGTGGAAACAAGACCCCGCCGGCTTCAAAAACCGAATTTCTCAGTTTCTGGATATTGCCGCGCGGCATAAAATTCGCCCGATGCTCGTCTTTTTTGATGATTGTTGGAATTCTGAGCCGAAGTTAGGCCCGCAGCCAGCTCCAACACCCGGCGTGCACAATTCCCAGTGGGTACAAAGCCCTGGTGGGTTTACACAAGATGCTAGCCTTTACCCCCAGCTGGAAAAGTATGTGAAAGACATTCTGACGACGTTTAAAGACGATAATCGAATTCTTCTCTGGGATCTGTACAACGAGCCGGGTAGTTCGTTGCACGGCGATGCAACCCTCCCCCTGTTACGCAACGTGTTCACCTGGGCCCGGCAGGTGAATCCCTCGCAGCCCGTTACCTCCGCAACCTTCAATAAAGACCCGGCTTTCAAAAATATTACGGCTATCCAGGAGGCCAATTCCGACATCATTAGTATTCACCAGTACGGTGACCCGAGCGATACGCAACAGTGGATTAAGGAAGCAAAAGCGTTTGGTCGTCCGGTCCTTTGCACGGAGTACATGGCGCGCATGCTCAACAACTCGATTCAGACGCACCTGCCCCTGTTTTTCAAGGAAAACGTAGGGTGCTACAATTGGGGGTTGGTGGCAGGAAAAACGCAGACGTACTTTCCCTGGGGTATTTATTGGAACCCGGAGCGTGACGGCACGAACCCACCGGCCCTTTGGTTTCATGATGTGCTGCGTCCGGACGGAACGCCCTTCGATACGGTCGAAACCAACCTGCTTAAAAAGTACGGGTCCATAGCCAAGGTGGTCGTTCCAACGTCGGCGGTGACCGCCCAAACGTGGCGCTATACCACCACCACCCCGCTTACCGACTGGAGCACAACTGGTTTCAGCGACGGGGGCTGGACGTCGGCACCAGGTGGTTTCGGCAGTGAGGGTACTCCCGGCTCCACCATCGGCACCCCCTGGACGGGCTCCGATATCTGGTTGCGGCAGACGGTCTCGCTTTCCGACCTGAATGCCGATGCCCTCAGCCGGTTAGCACTCTATATCTTTCACGACGACGCCGCCGAAATCTATTTGAATGGCGTACTGGCGGCCACCCTACCTGGCTATAGTACGCGCTATGAGCTGAAAACAATCAGCCCCAAAGCCCTAAGCGCGCTGAAACCCGGCGGCCCGAATGTCATTGCGATCCATTGCCATCAACAAACGGGCGGACAGTACATCGACGCGGGCGTTGTCTTGCTGGATGCACCCGTCGTAACCCAGACGCCCTACAACGGCGTGATTGCCCTGCCGGGCATCGTGGAAGCGGAGAACTTCGACAACGGGGGCGAAGGGGTGGCTTACCACGACACGGACTCCCACAACGACTGGGATTTGTACCGTACTAACGAAGCGGTAGACATTGAAGGGTGCACCGAAGGCGGCTACAACCTGGCCACTTCCCGTACGGGCGAATGGCTGAAGTACACGGTGCAGGTAGGGGCTACGGGCTCCTACCAAATCGACACCCGCGTAGCTTCAATCTATGCCACGGGTTCTTTCCACCTCGAGTTTGATGGCGTAGACGTAACGGGCCCAACGGCCGTGCCCAACACGGGTGGCTGGCAAAGCTGGCAGACGGTGAGCAGCACGGTGAAGCTCACGGCTGGCCAGCACGTCATGCGCTTCGTGATTGATGCCCAGGAGTTCAATACCAATAACTTCACCTTTAAGCAGGTGGAGACCCTGCCGAACACGCCCTACGACGGCGTGATTGCCCTGCCGGGCATCGTGGAGGTAGAGAACTTCGACAACGGGGGCGAAGGGGTGGCTTACCACGACACGGACTCCCACAACGACTGGGATTTGTACCGTACTAACGAAGCGGTAGACATTGAAGGGTGCACCGAAGGCGGCTACAACCTGGCCACTTCCCGTACGGGCGAATGGCTGAAGTACACGGTGCAGGTAGGGGCTACGGGCTCCTACCAAATCGACACCCGCGTAGCTTCAATCTATGCCACGGGTTCTTTCCACCTCGAGTTTGATGGCGTAGACGTAACGGGCCCAACGGCCGTGCCCAACACGGGTGGCTGGCAAAGCTGGCAGACGGTGAGCAGCACGGTGAAGCTCACGGCTGGCCAGCACGTCATGCGCTTCGTGATTGATGCCCAGGAGTTCAATACCAATAACTTCACCTTTAGCCAGCTTGGCGAGGTGATTACCACGAAGAACAGCAACTACTTGTCCAACCGCGCCCCGTTGATAAATACCCCCTTCGTAGCCTTACCCATGGGAGCCGTCCAGGCCAACGGCTGGCTGCTCACCCAACTGCAACTACAGAAGAGCGGTCTAACCGGAGCGGCTGAAGAACTCTACAAAGATGACCTGGCGGTTGGTGGCACTGCCTGGCTGGAAGGAGGTGGCAAGTCTGATTGGGAACGCGGTCCTTACTACGTCAAAGGCCTGGTTTCTCTGGCCTACGTACTTAATGATGCGGACCTCAAGCTGAAGGCCCAGAAATACATCGATTGGGTAATCAACAGCCAACAAACAAATGGCTCTTTCGGGCCGACTTCTAATAGTGAATGGTGGCCCCGGATGCTGGTGGTGTATTACCTGCGCGACTACTACGAAGCTACCGAGGGCACCCAGGCCCAGGACGCGCGCATTCTTCCCTTCTTACTCAAGTACTTTAAGTTTCAGAATGAACAGATAGACAGCCGGAATGTAGTAGAATGGGAGAAAGCCCGGATGGGTGACAACATCGAGATTGTGCTCTGGCTCTACAATAAGGAGGAAAACGAACCTTGGCTACTGGACCTGGCTACTAAACTACGCGGCAAAGCCTACGACTGGACGGACATTTTTACCAACAATCGCTTCTATGGCTTCGGCGGGGACTTTCATCCCCACCACAACGTAGACGTAACGCAAGCCCTGAAGATGCCGGCGGTCACCTACCAGCAGTCGAACGATGTCGCCGACCGAGATGCTTTCCAGCTGGGCATTGGGCACTTGATGAGCGAACGGGGCCGCGTTGACGGCATGTTCTCGGGCGAAGAGTATCTCAGTACCAAGTACGCTACCGGGGCTACTGAGCTGTGCGGCGTGGTCGAACGGATGCTGTCCAACGAAGTTGCCCTGCGCATCCTGGGCGACGCCACGCTGGGCGACCAGCTGGAGCGCGTCGCGTTCAACGCCCTGCCCGCTCACCTAACCAAAGATTACAAACAACACACTTACTACCAAATCTCTAATGAGGTCGTCAGCAAAAGTGGTTTGAGTTTCGGCCAGAAACAAAGCTACACTACGGGCTTCCCTTACACCCAGGAATACGTGGCTGGGATTGTGCCGGGCCCGTACAGCGGATTCCCCTGCTGTCGCTTCAACTGGCACATGGGCTGGCCCATGCTGGTCAAGCACATGTGGATGGCTACCAGCGACAATGGCCTGGCAGCGACCGTCTACGGCCCCAGCACCATCACGGCCAAGGTTGCCAACGGCGTGACGGTTTCTATCGAAGAAGTCACCAACTATCCGTTCGATGAAACGATTCGCCTGGTTATCAAGACCTCCCAGTCGGTGGGCTTCCCCCTGAAGCTACGCATTCCCGGCTGGTGCGCCAATCCATCCATCCGGGTGGGGGGAGTACAGCAGTCAGGCGCCACGGCAGGCACCTTCTTTACCATCAACCGTAGCTGGTCTGACCAGGACGTTGTAGAGATAAGCTTCCCAGCTAACGTGACTACCTCTACCTGGTCGAACAACTCGGTGGGCGTGGAGCGCGGTCCGCTGGCCTACGCCCTCGAAATTAAAGAGAACCGGACGGTAACCAATACCTACCCGGGTGGTTTCAATGAGTTTGAAGTAACCTCGGCTTCTCCCTGGAACTACGGGTTGATGCTGGACCGGGACGCCCCGGAGAATAGCGTGACCGTAAAAAAAGGTGCTATGCCGACGCAGCCATTCCAGGACTCGCCCATCTGGCTGACCGTAAAAGCCAAACAGCTACCGGGCTGGACAATCGGCGACAATTACCTGTATGCTCCGGAACCCCCGACCAGTCCGACCAGCTCTACTGAACCTGACCAACTGGTGAAGCTGGTTCCTTACGGAACCAATACCTTGCGGATAGCCAACTTTCCGGTTATTGGCGAAGGCAGCGTCTACGAAGCCGAGAATGCCTCCATCCATAATTGTCTGCCCCCCTCTAATGGTTCCGTTGGTTCTCCGGCGTCGGGTGGGAAATACGTGAGCGGTATCGATGCCGCCGACAGCTACTTGGAGTTTGGCCAGGTATCGGTGCAAGAGGCCGGCACGTACCAACTCACCATTGGCTATGCCAACGGTATGGGTATCAAGGGCGAACACCTGCTAACTGTCAACGGGGGGGCTGCCCAATCGGTCAGCTATCCTACCACCAGTGGCTGGGGGCAATTTAGTGTGGTCACCCGGGCCGTTACCTTGCAGGCTGGCCAAAATGTGATTCGTTTGAGCAAAGGCAACTCACCGGCCGAGCTGGACTACATCAGCCTAGCCAAAGTAGCAACGCCTGCTGCCCGTCAGGCCGCCGTAGCGTCCTCTGCCCGGCAGGCCACTTTGGCAGGTGCTGCTGCTTCTTTCCAGCTTTCTCCCAACCCGGCCAGCGATCAGGTTACCCTAAACTGGGAAGGAGACGATGCTCAGACCGTCTTCATCAGCACTTCTTCGGGTGTACTGGTGCAGCAGCAAGAGCTAAAAGCGGGCAGCTCCGCTACCGTTTCCACCGCTGCCCTGAGTGCGGGACTCTACATCGTCACGTTAAAAAGCGCTAAGCAGGTTCTGCAGCAAAAGCTTGTGATTATCAAGTAAGTAGCTCGCTTTTATAGCTCAAAAAAGTGACAAAAAAGAAGGCCGGCCTAGCAGGTTACTGCTAGGCCGGCCTTCTTTTTTGCGCGTAGCGCGAGCTGCTTAGCCACCTACGCGCTGACCAGGCTTGGCCGCGGTGGCGGCGAGCGCCTGCTCGGCTAGCTTTACGTAGCGCTGAGCGTGGGCAATAAGGGCTTCGAGCACGTCGGTAAGCCGCAGCCGCAGCCACGGGTGCAGCGGGTTAGGAATGCGCACTGACCCGGCATCGACCTGGCGGGCTAGCAGCAATAGCCGCAGCAGCTCATCGAGCTGGCGGTTGAAGGCTTCGACCACCGTGCCGGTGAGGCGTACGCCGGTGGGCGCGTATTGTTTGGGCTGGCGCAGCATGCTAGCTCCCAGGCCTTTATCGTTGCGGGCGGTAGTGGTGAAGTGCCGCCCTAGCCAGCCGCTACGGACTTGGCTGCTGGCCGTCGAACCCTTCACGTGGGCTAAGCGCAGGCGCGATTTGAGGTTGGGTAGAAAGTAGCCCGCCACGATATTGAGATGCTCCAGGCACTGGCCGGGGCTCCAGCTGTCGTAGCTGGGGCGGCGGTTTAGCTGCTCCGAGCTAAGCGGCCGTAGCCGCTGGTGCGATAACACCCGCAAGGCCAGCACCTGGTTGGTAAGCTGGTCGAAAAACTCAGTAGTATCGCGCGCAGAAGTACTCATAGATAGCAGAATAGGAAGGCAGGTAGGGCGGTTAAGAGTGTAATATTACGGCGTAGGTAGAGATAATGTCGCGTACTTATAGCTCACTAAACCTTTGCTATGTTCAAATTTACGTACTACCTAGCCAGCTAGCGCTTCTGTTTGGGCCACCAGCCGATAACCCTATCCGAACGTAAGTTCCGGCTGTTTATAAACTTATTAAACGCCTCAAAAGCTTGGTTACGTTCGGAGTTCAAACTCCGGTTAACGCAAGAAACGACGATTTTATCCAAATCTTATTTCTTCTAATAGTAGCCACCGCACGGCCACCCAACCTAATGCAGAGCGAGTCGCGGGGTGGCGCGAACCTACTAGGCTCGCGCCACCCCGCGACTCGCTTTTTTACTCCCTGCTGATCTTATTGCTCGTCGCGACCCGCGTTGCGGCGGGGTGCCGCGCCGTAGTCACCATCGTTAGGCTGGTCGCCGTCGGCGGGCCGGAAATCATCGCGCTTTTCCTGGCCGTAGTTCTGGGCTTTCTCCTGCTTGGTAAAGTTGTCGTACTCAGGGCCATGGGCACCCGGGTTTTCGTCGTCGTACGAGCCACCCTGTGAGCCGTGGCCCTGGCTGGCATTACCTTCCTTGGGGCCCGCGGGCCCGAAGCCGTTGCGCGAGTTGCCAGTGTTGGGGTTGCCAGGTTGCGGTTGCTCGCTACGCTCGTGGCCATAGCCATAGCCCGGGTTCTGGAGCGCATCGGGGGCATCTACTGGCGCGGGCGCGCCCTGGCCCGGGGTGGCAGTGCGGCTTTTGCTGTCGTAGCCACCCCGGGTAGAAGACTGCCCCGGCTGCTCGTTTTGGCTGCCCGGCGCACTGGGCCGGTAGTTGTCGGGGGTGTCGGCGGGCAGGCCTACGCCCGAAGTATGGCCGTAGTCGGCCGCGTAGCCGCCGCCCGTGGTAGCCGAGCCATTATCATTCTGAAAGGCAGCAACCTCATCGGCGCGGCCCGGACGGTTGCGGTTATCCTCGGGGTCGCCGGAGCTAGCCGGGGCTGCTTCGCTCGCCGTGGTATTGCCGGGCTGGCGCACGGCTACGGGCGGCGTATCGCGCACGGCGTGGCCCTGCTGCGCGGGGTCTAGGTCGCGGCCATCGTAGGCGCGGTAGGCATTGTGCTGCGGGCCCGGCTGAGCGGCGCCTTGGCCATAGTATTTCTCTTCGGTAGCCTCGGCGGCGGCATTGTGCTCGGCGGCGAAATTGGTTTCGCGGTACTGGTTGCCGTAGCCGCCGTGGGTAGCACCGTGGTTGTATTCCTGCTGGCCAAATTCGCCCCGGGTAGCATCGCTGCGCTGGTTGCTGGCCCGGTCGTGGTCCTGAAAACTAGCTTGCACGCTATTGCCAAAATTGCCGCCGTAGGTATTCGGCTGGGTTGAGTCGGTGGGCGGAGCGGGGGCGGCGGCCACATCGGCAGGGTTCGCTTCTTTATTTTCCTGCTCACCACCTTCTTCCACGGCGCCTTGGCCCGCATCCATCTCGCTATCAAATAGCTCCTGGCTGGAGGGCGGCGCGAGGTTACCGGTAGCTGAATTGGCAATATTGGCCGGGTCTATAACCGGCGTGGCGGGCTGCAACGGATTGTTGGCGTTAGTATTTTTTACGTTGGGGCCCATCTTGGTGTTGGCGTCGGCGGGCTGAGCGCCGCCGTTGCCGGCGATGTAGTTGGTGCCGGGTTGGTCTTCTGAGCTAGACATATGCAAAAGAGGAGGTGGGAAAGTCAAACAAGTAGTTGGCTGCTATACGCCGGGCCCGGAAAGGTGGTTGAAACCAGCGCCGGCACTTACTAGCCTAGCGGGGCGCTTACATTTGAAATCCTCTCCTCACTAGCTGCCTACTCTTGCGTATGAAGCGTCGCCAATTTTTACACCACAGTACCCAGGCCGCCGTAGCGTCGGCCTTATTGCCCTTCGTAGCCAGCGCCTTGCCGGCCGCGGCCCTGGCTAGCCTGCCAGCCGGGCCGGCGCCAGCCAGCCAGCCTCAAGACAAAGACCTGGACCTGAGTGAGCGTACCATTGCCGACCTGCAAGCTTATCTGCAAAGCAGCAAGGGCAGTAGCCGCAGCCTCTGCCAGCAGTACCTGGCCCGCATCGCCGATCTCAACGCTAAGGGCCCGGCCATCAACGCCGTAATTGAGCTGAACCCCGACGCGCTCAGCATCGCCGATACGCTCGATAAGGAGCGCAAGGCCGGCAAGCTACGTGGCCCCTTGCACGGCATACCGGTGTTGCTGAAAGACAATATTGATACCGGTGACCAAATGCAAACCACCGCCGGCGCGCTGGCTCTGGCCGGCAACCGAGCTAGCCAAGACGCCTTTGTGGCCAGGCAGCTGCGGGCCGCGGGGGCCATCATCCTGGGTAAAACCAACCTGAGCGAGTGGGCCAACTTTCGCTCGACGCACTCGGCCAGCGGCTGGAGCAGCCGCGGCGGCCAAACCCACAACCCTTATGTGCTCGACCGCACGCCCAGCGGTAGCAGCGCCGGCTCGGGTGCCGCGGTGGCCGCTAGCCTCTGCGCCGTGGCGGTGGGCACCGAAACCAACGGCTCCATCGTGTCGCCGTCGTCGTGCAATGGCTTGGTGGGCCTCAAGCCCACCGTGGGGTTGGTAAGTCGCACGGGCATCATCCCCATTTCGGCCACTCAGGATACGGCCGGGCCCATGACCCGCACTGTGCGCGACGCCGCCCTGCTGCTCGGCGCCCTCGCCGGCCCCGACCCGGCCGATAGCGCCACCCAGGCCACGGCTGCGCCCAAAAAGCCCCTCGACTATACCCGCCTGCTGCGCCCCGAGGCCCTGAAAGGCCAGAAGCTGGGCGTCGAAAAGTCGCACTTGGCTAGCCAAACGGCCGTCGGCGAGCTGTTGCGCCAAGCGGTGGCCGTGCTCAAAGCCCAGGGTGCTACCGTGGTGGAGGTTGACGTGCGCACGCCCACCCAGCCCATCGGCGACGCCGAGTTCGACGTGCTGCTCTACGAGTTTAAGGATGGGGTAAATAAGTACCTGGCCCAGGCCAAAGCGCCCGTCAAGACTCTAGCCGACGTCATCACCTTCAACAAGGCCAACGCTGCCAAGGCCATGCCTTTCTTCCAGCAGGAAATCCTGGAATCGGCCGAAAAAACCGACGGGCTAGCCAGCGATAAATACAAAGCTGCCGTGCGCAAAGTGGTCGATACCTCGCGCGCCGCCCTCGACGCGGCCCTCAAAACGGAGGGCGGGCTAGCCGCCATCGTGGCCATCACGACTGGCCCGGCCGCCTGCATCGACCTCGTCAATGGCGAGTACGGTACCGGCCCCGGCTACTCGGGCCCGGCCGCTATGGCCGGCTACCCGCACCTCACCGTGCCGATGGGCTACGTGCACGGCCTGCCGGTAGGCATCTCCTTCGTGGGCGCTCCTTATAAAGAAGCCGAATTACTAGCGCTGGGCTATGCCTACGAGCAAGCCACCAAGCACCGGAAGGCCCCAACTTTCCAGGCAGTAGTAGGGTGATTCCAATTTAGGACTTACGCGCTCAAAAATCAAGTGCGTGATAATCAATAATTTGACTAAAATGCAAATGTTTTTTTGACTGCACAGAAACGCTGTTTCCAGCCGATGAAGGCGGTTCCTGAATTTCAAGTGCGTAAGTCCTACAATTATCAGTTATCAATCGCTCAAGAGCCTATAACATCTTGATTTAACGAGGCTGTTTAAGTACTCGTGCATAAGTAATCGAGTAGTAGTTTTGGGTCATGCTACCACT